>NZ_KQ960150.1:0-45822 GCF_001553085.1 Parvimonas sp. KA00067
TCTATAACTCTCAAAGGCCTCCCCTCAAGTGCTTTAATATTATATCAGCCTTTACCTTATCCGTCAATGCTCTTTTGGCATATTTTTTATCCTTTATTAATTTTTTTTATGCTTTTTATTAAAATTCTTTTATTAAATCTATTATTTTTTCTAATATAACAAAAAAGACGAGCTATAAACGGCTCATCTCCTCTGTTTTATATCGGAACATTATATGAAAAAGCAACTGAATAAACTCACTGTTAAATATATGTAAACATTAAACAACATTTAACTTTCGCTTTTTATAAATAAATTATAACATATTTACAGAATAAATCAATAATTTACTTATATTAATTTTCTATGGATATTATAAGATTTTCTTATAAGAACTTGTCTTTCATATTTATCCAGTACCAATTTTCATTAAATACCAATTTGTAAAGCTTTGATTGTGATTTTTTAAATTCAAAATATGATACATCTGTATATCCTTTTTCAATACCATCAGCAACAAAACTTATTTTCTTATGTTGATTTTCTAATGGAACAATTTTCAATGTTGACGTATTCGGTATTACTATTGAGTTTGAAATTGTCCTATATACTTTTGAAAAAATCGGCGCTAAAGGAGTTAATTGAAATCCCTTTAAAGTTGGATACATTATACTTCCTCCTGCAGACATATTATAGGCTGTGCTACCTGAAGGCGTGGAAATTATAAGCCCATCTCCGGCGAAAGTTTCTAAGTGATTTCCATCAATATATACTTCTAAATGTATAATTTCTGAATTATTTGACTTTATAACAAAATCGTTCAAACATTTATTAGAAAATATCATATCATTTGTTTTTAAATTACATTCTAAAAGTCTAATTTTTTCAACTATATATCTCTTTTCTATATAATCATCTATAAATTTTTCGATTTTATCAAAACTAATCTCTTGAAAAAAACCAAGAGTACCTGTATTTATCCCAACAAAAGGTACTTTTGGAAAGTTGGAATTATGTACACCCCTTATAAACGAACCGTCCCCACCTATACAGATACTTAACTCTGCATCATCTCTAAAAGTTTGGGAAACTTCAAATCCTTTTTTTTCAAAAAGTTCTTTTGTCCTAATAAAAACCTCTAATGATTTTATATTATCATTAAAAAATATATTAACTAATCTTTTCATAATTTCACCTTATATCCTTACAAAAATATTTTAACATATTTCCATTTTGATAAATTTAAAGTGGTAAATATGATGAAATAAATATTCTTTTACACAAGAATTGTAAATTCATATTTATTTTAACACAATAGAGATATATTCGCAAGAAAAAAGGAGCTTACGCTCCATTTTAAACACATTTTTTCTTTTTAATTTTTTTAAGTCTGTAAAAGTCTTCTCTTTCTTTTTCTTCAAGAACTTCTGCAATATATTTTTCAGTTTCTTCGAGATTTGGAATTTGAATTTTATCAAGAGCATTTGCTCTTTTTTGATTTTTCTTTATTTCAATAGATAATTTATAAACAGTATTTTCAGTTTCAGCAAGTCTATAAGTAAGTCTTTTTATTTTTTGAAACATTTTTATTGCCTCATCAATAGCCGGACTTGTCATATACATTCCATAGTGAGGTCTTAATGTTCCATGCTCATATTTTACACTTGGCACATCAAGTCCCATAACTGATTTATAAGAAATTTCAAAATTTTCAGATCTATCTATAGATAAAGAAATATCTTGAACATTCATAACTCCCATAGTAATGTTAGCCTCTTGTAAAACTAAATATGCTTTTTCAAACAAAACTCTAACATCTTCTTGAATTTCTTTTGCCTTTTCAATTTGTTGCATCATTTCTTTTATTAATACAGTCCTTTTTTTATCTATAAGATTGTATCCAACTTTAGAAAGTTTTAGATTTTCTTTTGTCCTTAACAAATTTGACTTTGTAGGTGCAATATTTTGAATCATATTACCACCTTCCATACTTTTCCATATATTTACTTTCCAACCTATCAAGCTCAATTTTAGGGAATAATTTAAATAAATCCCAAGCAATATCCAAAGATTCTTCAATAGTTCTGGACTCATCAAAATCTTGACTTAAAAATCTCTGTTCAAACTGCCTACCGAATTCCATATATATTTTATCTATTTGAGTTAAATCGTCCTCTCCAATTATTTGTGATAATGAACGAACTTCAATAACTCTTGAATAAAGAGCAAATAGTTGAGATTGAACTTGGTCGTGGTCTTCCCTTGTAAAACCCGCACCTATACCGTCTTTCATAAGTCTTGATAATGAAGGTAAAATATTTATAGGTGGATAAATATTCTTTTGAAACAAATCTCTTGAAAGAACAATTTGCCCTTCGGTAATGAATCCTGTAAGGTCAGGAATAGGGTGAGTTATATCATCATTTGGCATTGTTAAAATCGGAATCAATGTAATTGAACCTTTTTTTCCTTTTACCATTCCGGCTCTTTCATATAAAGTTGAAAGGTCTGAATACAAATATCCAGGATAGCCCTTTCTACTTGGAACTTCTTCTCTTGCAGAAGAAATTTCTCTTAAAGCCTCTGCATAACTTGTAATATCAGTCATAACTACCAAAATATGCATTCCTTCTTCAAATGCAAGATATTCAGCAGCAGTTAAAGCAGTTCTTGGAGTTGAAATTCTTTCAACTATCGGTGCATCAGCTAAATTTATATATGAAACAACTCTTGATGATGCTCCTGATTCTTCAAATGCAGTTCTGAAAAAATCATAATCATCATGTTTTATTCCCATTCCCGCAAAAACTATTGCAAATTTTTCATCTGAATTTTTAAGCTTAGCTTGTCTAACTATTTGTGCTGCCAATTCATTGTGTGTTAATCCATTAGAAGAAAAAATAGGTAATTTTTGCCCTCTAATCAAAGTTGTTAAGCTATCAATAGCAGAAATACCGGTTTCAAGATAATCTCTTGGATACTCTCTTGCAACGGGATTCATCGGTCTTCCGTTTACATTATATTTTTTATCTGAAATAATAGCATCTCCGTTGTCAATAGGTTCTCCAACTCCATTAAAAGTTCTTCCTAAGATTTCTTTGCTTAAAGAAATTTCAAGTGGTGTTCCTGTAAAAGTAACTGCTGAATTTTGAGTTGAAATACCTGTTGTTCCTTCAAAAACTTGAGCTATAACTTTATCTCCTTGAATACGAACAACTTTAGCTCTCCTCTTTTCTTTCCCATCAATTACAATTTCCATCATCTCATCATAACTAACATTATCAACCCCTTTAAGTACAATCAAAGGACCATCTATTTTTTCAAGTTTTAAATATTGTCTTTGCATAATTCTCACCTACTCTCCCTGATTTTCTTCTATCAAAGCAGTATAATAATTATTTATTTTTGAATTTAAAATTTCAAATGCTTTTTCATAATTTTCATTTGGAATATTGTATTTCATCTTTATAACTTCTTCAAACAAATCATCATTTTTTATTTTAGCAAGTGCAACTTGTTCCTTTACTGCCAAAATTGAATTACTATACAAATTATCTATTACCTTTAACATTTCAAATTGTTTTTTCAACGGAACATAGGAATCTGTTTCATGCATTGCATTTTGTTGCAAAAATCCCTTTTTTAAAACTTTTGCAATTTCTATAACAACTCTTTGGTCATTAGGCAAAACGTCCTCTCCAACTAATTGAACAATTTGATTTAACTTATCATCTTCTGATAAAAGCTCCATCATCTTTGCCCTTAATTCCAAAAGTTTTGGAGATACACTTTCATCATAATAATCCTTAATCAACTTAATATATCCACTATAACTTGTAAGATAATTAACAGCAGGATAATGTCTTATATATGCCAAATTCTTATCAAGCCCTATAAAAGCAGAAACAAATCTCTTAGTATTTTCAGTTACAGGTTCTGAAAAATCTCCACCTGGAGGAGAAACAGCACCAATTACAGTAATTGAACCTTCCTCTTTTGAAAGAGTTCTTACATAACCTGCTCTTTCATAAAATTGTGCAATTCTTGAAGGAAGATATGCAGGGTAACCTTCTTCAGCAGGCATTTCTTCAAGACGGCCTGAAATTTCTCTTAAAGCCTCTGCCCATCTTGAAGTTGAATCAGCCATTATAGCAACATGGTAGCCCATATCTCTATAATATTCTGCAATAGTAATTCCGGTATAAACCGATGCTTCACGAGCAGCAACCGGCATATTGGAAGTATTTGCTATAAGAATTGTCCTTTCCATAAGAGGTTTACCGGTTCTTGGGTCAATTAACTTTGGAAACTCTTCAAGAACATCAGTCATCTCATTTCCACGTTCTCCACAACCAATATAAACTATAATATCAGCATCAGACCACTTAGCAAGTTGATGTTGAGTCATTGTTTTACCAGTACCAAAGCCACCAGGCAATGCTGAAGTTCCTCCCTTTGCTATAGGAAAGAAAATATCCAATACTCTTTGACCTGTTATCAAAGGTTTTGATATTGGCATTCTAACATTTACAGGACGTGGAATTCTTACCGGCCATTTGTGATACATTTTTAATTTATGAATTTCTCCATCTTCATCTTTTATAGTTACTAAGTCCGTATTTAAATTATATTTCCCTGACTCTAAAACTTCTATTACTTCTCCACTTACTGTTGGTGGTACTAAAATCTTATGTTTTATAAAACTTGTTTCTTGAGTTGTTGCAAAAACTTGTCCTGAAGATATCTTATCTCCAACTTTTACAAGCATTTCAACTTCCCAAAGTTTTTCTTCATCAATAGAAACAAGTCCAATCCCCTCTGCAATAAATTCTCCGGTCATTGAATATATTTTTTCGAGAGGTCTTTGAATACCATCAAATATATTCCCTATAATTCCCGGCCCCAATGTTACAGATAGAGGAACATTTGTACTTTCTATAATTTCTCCAACCTTTAGTCCTTGAGTTTCTTCATAAACTTGTATAGTCGCTATATCTTCATCGATAGATATAATTTCTCCGATCAATTTTTTACTACCAACCAAAACCATATCACGAACTTTATAGATTCCCATACCACAAGCTTTAACAACAGGACCATTTATATCAATTATTCTAGGTGTATTACACATATCTTTCACCCCATTACATTAATTGTTTATACCTATTTCTTTTTTAAATTCAGATAGAATCTTTTGATATTTCGTATTTAAAAGAAAATCAAGCGAATAATTTAATCTATAAGTTTTTTCTTCATTTTCAACTTCAAATCCACCGATTTTTATATTTAAACTTTTTTTAACTTCAATATCTCCTAAAATATCTTTAACAATATTTTTATCTCTTTCAAAAGTTTTTTCAAAGACATAAACAACATCACTTTCTTTTACATCTTTTTTTACATTTTCCAGAGCATTTTTTAAATACACTTCGCCTTTTTTATCAACATAAGAAGACATCAACTCTTCTTTTAATAATTTAAAAAATTCATCATAAATTTCTTTATTTGTATTTAAAATAATGTCTTGACCTTCTTTTAGAGTTTTTGAATGAATTTTATCTGTCTTATTTTCTAATTTTACTCTATAATCTCTTTTTAATCTTTCAATTTCTTCATACTTTTTAGCTTTATATTCTGTAATCAGCTTTTCTGTTTCTAAAGAAATTTTTTCTAATTCTTCATCATATCTTTCGTAAATTTCTTCATTTAGTATTCTTTTAAAAGATTCTATCTTATCTTCAATTGTTATCATAAGACGCTCCTTATATATTAATTCCTATCGATTCATTTATATACTTAGTAATGAAATTTGCATCTCTTTTCAAACCGGTTCTATCCGGTATTTCAACAATAAGAGGAAATTTTTTCTTTAATTTAACTTCCATAACCTCTTCACTAATCAAGTCAAAAATCTTTTCTGTCAAAATCAAAATTCCAATTTCCTTATTGTTCAAGCAGTCGTTAAACTCTTCTAATGCCTCTTTTCTACTCTTTAAAACAACTCCAGTTATCCCTGCCAATCTCATTCCTACAAGTGTATCTGTATTATCTGATATAAGATAACTTATCATAAAAATCTCCTAAACTCTTTGTAAAATCATTATTGAAATGATAAGACCGTAGATTGCAATACCTTCTGCAAGTCCAAGAATAATAAGTGTTTTTCCTAAAATTGAAGAATCTTCTGAAACTGCACCAATTGCTGCTGAACCGGCTTGCCCTACACCAATACCTGTACCGATAGCTGCAAGACCTGTTGATAAAGCAGCCGCTAAATATCCTAAACCACTTGCTGAATTTGTTGACTTTTGAGCAGTTTCAGCTGCAAATGCTACATCTGGAACAAGTCCCATTAAAAATAAAGCTAAAATTGAACAAACATTAATCGCTATTGCCTTTTTTAATCCTGACTTTGTTGTTTTCTTTCCTTTTCTTAAATAAGAAATTCCTGTTAAAATTGTTGTTCCTATTCCTAAAGTTATTAATAATAAAGTTGTTTTCATAATTTGCCTCCTAAATTTCTTTTCCTTGTAATTCAACTCTTAACGGCTCATAACTAATACCTTCGCCGTTAAAATACTTACTAAATAATTCATAATATTCCAATCTTATTGCTTGAATAAAAACTATAAGTCCTTCAAGACACACGATGAATATATTTCCTAAAATAATCATAAATATATTTCCGATGCTTGAGCCTAACATTTGACCCAAAGCATGAAAAGCCATAAAAAGCCCAACATGGTTAATAGCAAACGCTCCAACTCTTATGAATGAAAGAGTGTTTGAGAAAAATCCCATTACAGTTTCAAACATTTCAAAACCACTTTCAACTGGAGAAAATTCCTCTTTTTTTTCAGATTTATTAACCATTGGAGCAAGTTTTGGTTTCATAAACATCAAAGTTGAAGTTATAATCAAAACTGCAACACTAAAAATTGTAATCATAGATGATACATTAATACTTACATACTTTTCGAATAAAACAGTATTTAAAACAAGAGCTATAAATGAAATATAGAATAAAAATCCTGATAAACCATTTTTATCAAAAAATAATTTTCCAAATTCTTTCCTCATTTTTAAATTTCTAAAATTGATGAAATATGCAATTAAAATCATCAAAATACCAAGTCCAATAGTAGCAACAAGTATCGTATCAATATCTTCCATAGGTCTTATCACAAATGCCGGAATTAAATCTTCAATTCCAAAAACACTACCATACATAAAACCGAAAAATATAGAAGAAAATCCAATTCTTTGAATGATTTTAGCAATCGAACCAATCTTCTTAGATAACATCATTCCAGCTAAAACAAAAATCAATCCTTGACCAACATCACCAAACATCATTCCAAATAAAAGCAAATAAGTTATTGCAAAAAACGGTGTAGGGTCTGTTTCCTTATAATCCGGAATTGAATACATTTTTACCAAAGCCTCGAAAGGTTTTAAAATAAAATTATTCTTTAACTTTGTCGGTATCTTAAATTTTGAAGGTATTTTAGTATCATCTTCAAAATAAATTGCAGAACTTTCCGATGCTTTTTCAACCGAATTTTTTACACTTTCAACCTTTGACTCAGGAACGAAAGCACTTAACAAAATAAAATTTTTGCTCTCTGCAATATGCCCTTCAAGCTCTTCAATCTTTTCAATAATTTTATATCTATAATACATAGCTAAAATATCTTGTAAATATTTTTTTCTAAAAGCTGACTTTTCTTTTAAAATTTCATCTTGTTCTTTTTCTAAAAGCTCTAATTCAGACTTTTTATTTACAATAAATTCCTTAAAAGAAATATCTAAGTTTGGAAGTTCAATCATATCAAAAGACAAAGAACGAATAAAATATTTCATATCCTTTGCATAAACTGACGGAGTAAAGATTATAACAGTTTCTCCATAACTGTTACTTCCTAAGTGAGCAACCAAACCATTTATATTTTCATAATTAGCCTTTAACTTTATCCAAGAGTTTTTAGAAATTTGTCCCATATCAAAATTAATATGTTTTAAACTATAAAACTCAGAAAGTTTCATATCACTATCAGAAAAATATTCAACAGCATTTAACAAAATTTTAATTCTCGCTCTCTTTTTTCTATTCTCATCTTCTCTTAACTTAATAGCAGAAGATTTTTCGAAAATATCATCTAAAAATTTCAATTTTTCACTATAATTAAGACTTTGTAAATCATCTAGTGTAACTTCTTCTTCCTTAATATCAAAAAAGCTGAATATTTGGTCTAAAAGCTCTTTATACTTCCTCTTTTTAAAAACTTTCTCTCTATGATATGGTCTAATTTTATCAACCGCAACTCCCATGTCATTGAAAATACCAATTTGTGAGTCCATATACTTCATTGTGAAATTTTCAGAATTTCCGGAATTTGTAATATGAATTGAACCGTTTAAAACAATTTCTCTAAGTATGCTATGAGTATCTTGTTTTAGTGCAACAAGATTCATCATCTTCATTTTTTCAACAGCCAATTTTGCACCCCCTAACCATTAATGAATATTAATCAAATATTTTTTAACTTCATTTTTACCAAGTTGATATTTATTAGCCTCTGCAATTCTAATTAAATTTTCATTTTGAACATTTAATTGAATGATAAATTTAAGCAAAGTAGAAATAGAATTATCATAATCTTTAAGTTTTTTCAAATGCCTATTATAAACATACTCTTTAATATTCCTATTTGAAACAATAGCATTTCCATTTTCATCTTCAAGAGTATATCTTAATTTTGTTTTCTTTATCTTCTCAACAATAGCATCAATACTATCACTGTAAATTAAATCCTTTAAAAAATCTCCCTTAATATAATTTCCAAACCTTAAACTATAACTGTAAATTTCCTCATTCGAAAGATTATAATACTTCTTAGCCCTAATTATCCATTGAAGATTAATCGTATCTATCAAAGCCGAAAAATAATCATTTAAAATATTTTGACTGGACTTCGATAACTTATCAATAGATTTTTTCATAGATAAAAAGTACAAACTATCAAGTTTCATCTCAACATGAAAATGCAGTCTAAAAACATCTTCATCAGTTAAAGATGCAATAGTCTTTTTGTAAATCGTACCCTTTAAAATCTCTAAAGCCTGATGAAAAGTTTCACAATTTACAAGTTTGTCATAGTCAATATGTTTACTTTTCTTATACATTATCGTATCTCTTTCCAAATCTATTTTCTCATTTTCAACGATACTTCTAAGAATTATCTTAATATCCTTAAATTCATATTTCATAAGCATAACTTCAATAATCTTCTTATCCTCACCAAAAAGGAAAAATTTTAATCTGCCAAGTAAATCCGCTTCAATCTTATTGAGCATAAATTCCGTATCGTATCTATTTCTCATAGATCTTTCTTCATACAAAGGAATTTCATATTTATATAGAGGATTGTTTTTTAAATAATCAACTATTTCGTGCCTTTGTTCAAAAGACAAAATTTTTTCATAATCAGATTCTTTTAAAATTCCCTTTCTCAAAACGCCAATCTTAGCATTAATTGAATGAAAATTATTCCCCATAAAGCTCACCACTTTCTAAAATAGAATTAGCAAAATTTTTAACCAAAGTTTCCTTTTTATCCATAAAAATATTTTTAGTTTCAATAGACTTTCTATTATAACTTTCAAGTTTTTTTAAATCTTCTTTTTCTATCGATTCCAAACGCAAACTTAAGTTTTCTTTTTCTTCCTCTAAAACCTTAAAATATTCATCATCAATACATTTAAGTTTTTCTTTTCTATCATTAAGTAGCTTTTGCTTTTTTATTTCCAAATCCCTTTGATAATTTTCAGCATTTTCATCAATATCAAATATTTTTTGAATAAAATTTTCCATTTAAAACCCTCCTCTCCAAAAAAATTTAAAGTAGAAAAGTAAATTTTCTCCATTAAAAGAAAGTATAATTTTTTTATCCAACAAACTTTTTGTCCCACAACAAAAGTGCATTCGTAAAAATGCACTTTCAAATTTGCGATAATAAATTATACTTTCAATAACTTTTTATTAAATTGTTAAAATTACAATATAGTTAAACTCACTTTTCAATAACTATTTTCATATCTTCTAAAATCAAATATATTATACTCCCAATTTTTTATAAAATCAAGCATTTAAATCACAAAATTTAAAGTTTTTTAAAAATATTTGTTACAATATGGGATTTAATTTCTACTTTTTAATTTAATATAATAAGAATTTTTTTTGTAATTTTCACAAAACTTTTCATAAATTTTAATTAAACTTTTTTCATAAATATTATCACTCAAAAAGTTAATCAAAAAATATTTACTTTTATTTTTATGAAAATCCACTATAGAATTTTTTTCGTATATAAAAAAATCTATTTCTTTACCATCAAAAGATAAACTTATAGCTGGAGGAGTTTTTTCTACATCTTCAATTTTAGAAAAAAATTTAATTTTATAATCGGTAATCAAATCTATAAGCTCATTTCTTTCTTCAACCGTTTTTAAGTTAATGGTATGACCATTTCCTTCAAAATAAATTTTCACTTTTTCACTTGATAAAATATCCTTTTTCAATGTATTCACTTCATAGTTATATCTAATTAATATAGAAATTAAAGTTATACCTAAAATTATTAATATTATTTTTAAAATTCTATTCTTTTTCATAAATATCATATTCTGTCTTAAATTCTCCATATCCATCAAAAAAATATTCAATTTTACCAATAACAGTAACACCTATAGTCATTTCACCAGAGCTAAACAAATAATATGTTTTTTTTTCTAAATGTAACCAACCGGTTTGCATAGCTCCTGAACTATCTATATAATATAAATTACCATCATCGCTTTTTTTCCAACTTCCACTTGCGTTTGCGGAAACGATTTCTTTTCTTAAAGCTAAATTGTTATCTATCCTACTATTAGATAAAACAATTGCAAGTGTTAATGCACAACCAACAAATAATTTTCTTAATTTAATTTTATTCATCCTATTAATAAAAAATATTGCATATATTAATTATAAATTAAATAACATATATTTAAATTATATCAAAGTAAAAAAGCAAAGTCAACTGACTTTGCTTTTAAACTTCCACATATTCATTTATTCCAAATAGATATAGTCCTTTTTTGGCTACTTTTTTTCCGGAGATTTCTTCAATCGCCGATTTGTATAAATCTAACTGTATCTTATATCTATTTTTTACTTCTTCCAGATTTTCTTTTGTTACATAATCCGTTTTGTAATCCAATAAAATTATTTCTCCATTTTCATTTTCAAAGAAAAGGTCAATTATTCCTACCACCATAATTTTTTCATCTTCCGAAATATTTTCATCTTTGTAAAGATTTTTGAGCTTCAAGTTGTAGTCAATGGCTTTTTCTTTATATAATTTTCCAAATTTGTTTGAAATGTAAATCTCTTTAAAAATATCCGACTGAACGAACTTTACAATCCAATTTATATTTATTGTATTTGATTCTTCCACTGTCATAATATTTTTTTCTACAAATGAATTTATCTGTCTTTTTATTTCTTCTTTGATTTTGGAAACATCTTCCATATCAAATTTTAAAAAATCTAAAAGTTGCATAGCCAAGTGGAAAATTGTTCCTTTTTCAGCAGAATTAAATTCAACTTTTTCTTCTCCTTGATGAATAAATGACGGAGTTTTTAAAACTAAATTTTCACTATAATATTTTTTATGCTTATCTTCTTCGTCTTCTTGTATCATCTTTTTCACTTCAGAAACGGTAATACTTGAAGGCTTATCCAAAATATTTTTATAGGCATACTCTTTGTCGAATCTTTCGTTCAAAAATTCTTTGATACTAAGTTTCTCGGCCTTTTCTTGTGCAATATCCTCTTCTAAACAAATATTTTTAGACTTTATCTCTTCTTTAATTCTTTGATATTCTTTAAACTCATCAGCCTTATTACTAATATCAATTTGGAATTTCAAATCTTCATTACCTAAAAAATTTTGTTCTTTTCCTAAGCAATTCAAAGTTTTTCCACAAACATTAAGATTTTGAATAGAACTTAATATCCATTCCAGATAATTTTCAGAATGAATTATCTTGTAACTACTTAAATTTCCTCTTTCATCAAGATTTGAATTTATTTCTTCTTTTAATTCTTCATAGCCCTTAACTTTTCCAGTTATAATAAGTTTTTCTTTTGCTCTTGTCATTGCAACGTAAAGTAGTCGCATTTCCTCTGCTATTTGTTCTTTTTCTTTAATATTTTTAATTTTCTTTTTCATAATACTGTCAAAACAAATTTTTTTATCCATATCATAAACAACTGCTCCAAAGCCAAGTTTTTGGTGTAAAAGTAAATTAGTTTCTTCTTTTTTATTACTTTTCTTTTTCAATGACTTATCTGTATTTGAAAGAAAAACAATCGGAAACTCAAGTCCCTTGCTACTATGAATAGTCATAAGTCTAACTATATCCTCTTCTTCTGAAAGTATTTTTGCCTCGCTGTCCTCATTTTTAAAACTAACTTTTTGAACATAGTTTATAAAATTAAATAATCCTTTATAGGAATTTTTTTCATAATTTTTAGCCTTTTCAAAAAGTAACATTAAATTGGTTTTTCTTCTCTCTCCTCTTTCTAAAATACCGACATAGTTATAATATCCGGTATATTTATACAAAAACCATATTAGCTCATCAGTTGAAATCAAATTTTTCTTTTTTGAAAATAGTTTTAAGTCCGAAATAAATTTTGAAATTTTTTCTTTCAAATTTTCTCTAATATTTATATTTTCATCTTCTAAAATCTTTATTAAAAGCTCATAAAATTTTAATTTTCTATCTACAAGTCTAATTCCACTAAGCTCTGCCACAGTAAAATTATATATTGGAGAATACATTATTGAAATAAGAGGAATGTCTTGCATTGGGTTGTCAATAATCTTAAGTAAATTTATAATCGTATCTACTTCAAAAGTATCAAAATATCCTCCCTTACCTTCAGAATATAACGGAATATTATATTCTAAAAATACTTCCTCTAAAATTTTTACCTTTACACTTGGAGAACGCATCAAAATTACAATATCTTTATACTTTATCTTTCTATAATCGTCCAAAGTCTTATCATAAACCATAAAACTATTTTCTTTTGTGTTAATCATATTATAAATTGTATTTGCAATCTTTATACATTCAAGTTTAAAGTTTTTTATTTCTTCAAATTCTTCTGAATATTCATCGGTTAAATTTATTTCTTCATCTTCATCATCTATTTTTTCATCGACAATAAAAATTTCAACTGCCCCACCAACATTTTTATCCGTTTCTTTAAAACTTGCCATAGGGTTTAATCTTTCATCAACTGTATAGTCAAGCTCTCCCGTTTCTTTTCGCATTATTTTTGAAAAAATTAAATTTGTTCCCTCAAGAATTTCACTTCTACTTCTAAAATTTGCATAAAGCATTATTTTTTTATTCAAACTTTCAAAATCTTCTTCCGCCTTTCTATAGCTTTCATACTTTTCCATAAAAATGCTCGGGTCGGCCTGCCTAAATCTGTAAATACTTTGTTTTACGTCCCCAACCATAAATCTGTTATTTTCTTTTGCAACGGCAGATAAAATAATCTCTTGAACAAGGTTACTGTCTTGATATTCATCAATAAAAACTTCATCATATCTCTTTTGATAGTCCAAAGCGATTTTTGACGGTTTAAAATTTCCATTTTCATCAAAATCTACTAATATATCTAAAGCTAAATGCTCCATATCTGCAAAATCTATGGAATTAAGTTTTTGCTTTTTCTCCCAAAACTTTTCTTTGAATTTAATTACAATGTCTGAAATAGCACGAATATAAGGATAAATATACTCACTTTCCTTTTTTATATCTTCAACATTTACTTTCAAACTGTCTAAAGATTCCTCTATTTTCTTTTTCAAACTATCCAATTCTTTTTTTACGATATAATAAATAGCTTTAATTTCTTCATCACATTTTCTAGGAATTGAAAATTTTATAAAATTAGTGTCTAAATACTCATCAGATATTTTTATCAAATCTTCAAAATTTTCTCTACTATTTAAAAATAATTTTAAACTTTCTTTAACTTCACAAAGTTTGTCTAATAAGGCATTATAACAATCTACATAATTTTCAAACTCCGAATAATCTTCAATTTTTTTCAAATTATTTTTTATACTAAGCTCAAAAAATTCCAAATTGGTATTAACAGAATTTGCAATATCCAAAATATAATTTTCCAAATAAAAATTATCGTCTTTGTTACTTGTATTATAAAATTCTGCTTTTTCATTTAGCCATACCTTAGGAAAAGGGTGAGAATTTACAAAATTATTTACATTTAATAAAATATTGGAAAGCATACTATCTGTATTTTTTTTCGCGTACCAATTGACTAATCTTAAAAAACTTTCATCTTTATTTTCATAAAGCTCTTCGAACAAGTCCTCTATTACCTCTTTAGCTAAGATTTCCGACTCAACAGATTCTATAACCTTTATGTTACTATCCAAATTAACCAAATGAGCATAGCTTGTCAAAACATTTTTACAAAAAGAGTCAATTGTGGTAATATCAGCACCACTAAGAAGTAGTAATTGCTTTTGAAGATGCTCACTTTCAGGAGTTTCTTCAAGTTTTTTTTCTATTGCCTTACCTACTCTTTCTCTCATTTCAGATGCAGCAGCTTTTGTAAAAGTTACTACTAACAGCTTGTTAATATCTATCGGATTTTTTTCATCTAAAATAAGCTCTATAATTCTTTCAATGAGGACAGCAGTTTTTCCGGAACCTGCAGCAGCAGATACAAGTAAATTAGAATTTCTACTGTCTATTACCTCTCTTTGCTCTTTAGTCCAATTTACATCACTCACTAATCCTCACCTCTTTTCTTCTCATTTTCTGATTTCATTAAATCAAAAACTTCATTCTTTATGTCTTTGATATTATTATATTTATTTTTCTTAGGGTCAAACTTACAAACTGACTTGTATTTACAATATTCACAAGCCTTGTTATCGCCTTGTTTATATGGTTTTATATCAATATTTCCGGAGTAAATTTCCTCACAAATATCTTTAGCTTTATTTATAACAAATTCATTAACAATTTCAAATTCATCTTTCGTTAAGCCTTTTGTATAACTTCCAATATCCATTCCTTTTTTTAATACTATTGGTAAAATTTCAGATTTTAAATTTTCTTCATCTAAAGTTCTATCTAAATTTTTTAAAATATCCATATCTTTTATAACAAAACCACTCAATTTGTTTTCTTTTAGCTTATCAGAATATTCAACTTCTAGCATATCAGCATAAGTTTTAGAATTTACAAAACTCATATCCAGACTACTATAAAAAAGACCGGCAGGCTTATATCTTTCTTTATTGGAAGATAAAATTGCATTCATATATATAAAAAGTTGTAATTGTAACCCTTTATAAACTTGATTTAAGTCAATATCCCTTTTAGATGACTTATAGTCAATAATTCTTAGAAAATCAGAATCTTCTCCTTTTAAAACATCAATTCTATCAATTTTACCAACCAGCTTAATATCCTTTCCGTTTCTCAATGTATAAGTAATTGGTTTTATAGAATTTTCATCTCCGAAAGTTGTTTCAAAACCTGTTGGAACAAAATTTCCACGTCTTACCTGTTCAGCCATAATTTCAATCATTTCAACAATATTTTTATTTGCAATATTTGAAAGATATTCATATTTTGATGAACTTCCAAGAATAAAACCCTTTTTTTCAAGCATTTTTGTAGTTATATTTTCAACTTCAGTACTTATAAATTTTTCATCAATTAAATTCCAATCAATTTTTCTTTCAAAAACGCCTTTAAAAAAGTCGTCTAAAATCTTATGGCAATATGTTCCATAATCTGCAGAAGAAAATTCATAAACTTCCCTCTCTTTTGCTCTAAGTCCATAATTCATAAAAAACGAAAAAGGACAACGCATAAAGTTTTCAAGTTTTGAAATACTTACATTTCCATTTTCATAAAGATACTTAGTAAAATCACCAATATTTTTAGTTTCCTTTTTGTAATTCAACTTATCTTTTAGCATTTCAATCTTGTATCTATAATTTTCATCTTGAACTAAAAAATCAATAATTTCTTTAAAATTAAATTTTTCATTTTCACTCATTTTATTTGAATTCAAGTTTTCAATATTTGAAACTAAAATTTGATACAATCTTTCTTTAGAAAAGGTTGTAAAAATATCACGAATTGAAAAATCTTTTAAAGGCTCAATAATTTCTATTTTAAGATTTTCAAAAATAAATTTTATTTTCTTCACAAATCTCGAAATTAGCATAGCTTTGCCAGCTAAATCAGAATTTGGATAAGTTATATACAATTTTTCTTTTGCAATACTAAAAGCCTTGTAGCTTAAAAATTGTTCATCTGTTATTTTAATTAAATTATTATTTGAAAAATTAAGTCCAAAACTCTTTAAACTTTTCTTTTCGCTCTCACTAATCAAGTCGTTATCTACAATATTTTTAGGAAAATTCCCATCATTAACACCAAGAATAAAGGCAACCTTAGTTGAAGGCTTTTTCATCCTATCAACAGTTGTAACAAAAACCTCGTCTTTTGAAGGAGGAATAATTCCAAGTTCAATATTTTCAAGCTCTGTCTTAATTAAATTTATAAATTTTGAATAAGCAATTTTATCATCACCCATAAATTCAACCAACTCATCTAAAACTGAAATAAAACTTCCCCAAACTTGTGAATATTCCTTAGCCTTATATAAATTCCCTTCATTTTGGAAATTTTCAACAAATTCATTTATTCTCTCAAAAAGTTCAATCTCTAAAGTAAATTCATATAAATATTTACAGATTTCCTTTACAGTATTTCTTCCTTTTAACTTTTCGTGTAAATTTTTTATCGGTGTTACAACCAAATTTTTTATTTCATTTATCTTTGCAAGTTTTTCATCATCGCTATCTTCTTCAAAACTATGGAGGATCGGCTTATCCCAAGTTTCATCAAACCATTGACTTCCTTTTATTCCATTTGCTATAACATAATTCTCTAAAAGAAAAATATCTTCATCTGAAATTCCTGTAAGACCACTCTTTAAATATCTAAAAATTGAATCGTATGAATAATTTTTATCTTTCATATCTAAAATGGATAAAATCAAAATCATAATAGGATTTTCCATAACAGAAATTTTTTTATCCAAGAAATAATCTATCCTGTAATCTTCAAAAACTCTTTTTATTATATATGAATAATCATCTAAATTTCTCATACATAAAGTTATATCATTATATCTAAAATTTCCAGTTCTTATTAACTTCAAAATTTCCTCTGCAATAAAAGAAACTTCTTCATATATATTTTTAAATTGTAAAATTCTAATATTTTCTGAAATATCAGAATAAGTTTTTGGAGAAAAACCTCCAATATTTTTTTCTAAAAATGCCAAATCTTTTGCATCATAATATTTTTCATTAGAAATAAAAATATTATCAATCAAAGGAATATTATTTTTTTCACAAATAGACTTAATATTCAAAAATGTTGAATTACTCCTTTGGAACATATTCATTTTTGAATTCAAATTTCTAAAATCAGTTAAAAGAGAAAAATAAATATTTTTTGAAAAAGTAATAAGTTTTTCAATAACTAAATATTGGGCAGGAGTAAAATCCATATATTCGTCAACAAAAATTGTTGCACCTTTTATGCTTTCAAAATCGTCAAGCTTTCTAGCAAAAATATTTAATGTATCTTCTGTATCCAAATATTTTTTTTCAATTAAACTCTCATAAGAATTATAAATCTTATGTAAATCACTCATCTTTACTTTTAATGACTCATTCTCTATATTTTCTGACATAGCAAAAACATCTAAGACAGAAAAATCATTTTGCTTAAACTCTATTATCATATCCATAACATTATTTACAAAACCCATTTTCAAATCATTAGACTTAAAAGTAACTAAATCTTTTGAAACCTTATTTATTGCCTTAAAAGTTAAAAGACTTCTTGCACTTGTTGTAAGTTTTCTCTCTTTAAGACCTCCAACACTTGTGAAAATTATTTTACTTAAAGTAGAAAAACTAACAACTCTAATCCTAAAATTAGGGTCGATATTCTTCTCATCTTCAAACATTTCACTAAGTCTTTTTTCCATTTCGTATGTAAATTTTTCCGGAACTAAAATATATATAGGCTTTTTATCTTCTCTTTTAGCCTCTTCAAAGCAAAGATCTAAAATCTTATCAGTCCTATCTGCTCCAAATCTTCCTGTTATAAATCCAACTGCCACAATAATTACCTCTTTCAATCTGATATGATTATTTTATCATATTTTGATATAACAAAAAAGAGTTACCACTTAAGTAACTCTTTGTAAATTTTACTCTTTTTTATAAATACAAAAAATTTTTGATTTTGTTCCACTAGCATTTTCAATTTGCATATCATATCTTGTATATAACACTCCATTTGTATCTTTAACCTTTTTGTAAGATACAACTTTCAGTTTTTGATCTTTTACATCTTTATTAGCATTATCAACATATTCTTTAATAGTCTTTTCTTTTTCTAATATTACAGATTCTGTTTTTGAAATTTCTTCATCCACTTCAACCTTAAAATGATTATAAAGAAGTATTGAAACTAAAAACAAAAATAATATTAATACCAACTTAAAAGGTTTATTTTTCATAATTTGTCTCCTTTAAATTTTTTTATCTTTACAAAATTATTTTCCTACATATTTTTCTTCATATAGAAAAATTATAGATTTTTTTCCTTTAAAAGAAACTTCTACTTCATAACGATTATAAAATTTACCATCTTGATGAATAAATTCAGTTTTAATTACTTTCAATTTTTCTCCGGTTTTATCTTCTCTATACTTTAAATATCTATCTATTCCAAATTTTGAAAGAGCATCATCAACTTTTATATCAAATTTTTTATACTCAACTTTTGTAACTTTAAATTTATTATCTTTAACGACTATTTCGTAACCATCTAATAATTTTGCACCTTTATATTTTTTATATAAATGGTAAATTATTTTTCCGTCAATATCCTCTTTCTCTTCTATATATGAATTGACATCAAAACTTCTATTATTTTCCCTTATTTGTTTATAAACATCTGAAATATTTGAAAACTCACCCTCAAGAGCAAAAAAATCTTTTTTCCCATATTTTTCAAATAACTTATTTAAAGACTCTTCTTTTAAATACCTTCCACCAACAGAAAAATCCTTTAACATAAATCTAAAATAATAATCATAGCATTCATAAGCATTTACATAATAACTATCTGTAAAAATTTCTACTCTAGGTAAGCATTTATAAGATAGTATATTAACTTTTGAACTTTTATTAGAAAAATCAGTTATCAGGTTAATAATTTCTTTTTTTTCTTCAAGAGTATCTATTTTATATTCTATTTCATCGACGCTAAATTCCAATTTTTTACCATATAAAAATTCTTGTTTAAACATATACACATTAAACATAAAATATAGACTTAATATCAACTTAAAAATTAAATATATTAATATTATCTTAAGTATTTTTTTAAAAGTCTTACGATATATTCTATTTTCTAGGCTAAAATCTAAACTTAAATTATTCTTTTTCATAAATATCAATCACCATCTTTGAATTATTTATTGTATGTTCTACAAAATGCAAATTATAAAATTTCTACACTCTATATTGATAATGTACAATACCATTATATATCATAAAAAAATCAAAGTCAAATTATAGACTTTGATTTTTAAACTTATTAATCCAATTCAAATTTTCCTGTATATAATTGATAGTATCTTCCTTGTTTTTCAATCAATTCATCATGAGTTCCCATTTCTAAAATTTCTCCATTATCCAAAACTATTATTCTATCAGAGTTTGAAATTGTAGAAAGTCTATGAGCAATTATAAATACAGTTCTACCTTCCATTAGAACATACATCGCCTTTTATACGATATTTCCTTTTTCAATTACCAAAATCATATTTGCATCTTGAACTGATAAAATTCTTTGTGCGATAATAATTTTTGTAGTTTCAGGCATATAGGTAGCTAATCCTCTTCTAATCAATTCATCTGTTTTAGTATCAACAGCACTTGTTAAATCATCAAAAATTAAAAATAAACTCCCACAAAATTGTCTATTTTATTAGACCCAATTAAAGCGATTTTTTAACTTTTAATTTGAAAAAATTTTTTAATTTAATTGTTTATTATCAATCCTAATTATTCTATCTGCAAGACGTTCTGCCTGTTTTTCATTATGAGTTGAAATTATTATAGTGTATTTTTTTGAAAGTTCTTTTATTAGAGATTCAATTATTATAGAATTTTTCTCATCTAAAGAAGAACAAGGTTCATCAAAAATCAAAACTTCTGGGCAAGTTGTAAGCATCCTTGCAATACAAAGTCTTTGCCTTTGCCCCCCTGATAACTTATAAGGAGAAATATTTAAATTATCCTTTACTTCATCATACAAATTTACACTTTCAAGTAGATTTTTAACTCTTTCTTTTTTGTTCTTAATCTTCCCCTCATAGAACTCCATTGCATAGGTAAGATTTTTTTCTATTGAAAAGTCAAAAGGCTTTGAATCTTGAAAAAGAGTTGACATCTTCCGTTTCAAATCTATCGGCTTTATATCTCTTATATTTTTTCCTTTAAAAAATACATCACCCGTATAATTTCCGCCATTTTCAACTAAAAATCCATTTAAACAGGAAAGTAAAGTAGATTTACCCGAGCCTGAACTTCCCATAATGCAAATTATTTCATTTTCTTTAATATCCAAATTAACATTTTTCAAAATTTCTTTTTCCTTATAAAAAATGCTAAGATTTCTTATTTCTAATATATTCAACTATTTTACCTCCAATATTTCTCATTATAATTTCAGACAACAAATTCAAAATAATCAAAATCCCAATCAAAACCAAAGCTGTTGCATAAGCCTTTTGAGTTCCAACGGATTGACTAAGCAACATATGCAAGTGGAACGGTAAAGCCATAACCGGACTTAACAGCCCATTCGGTTTTGCCATAAAAACAACACCGGTCAAAAGCAATGGAGCAGTAGCTCCGATTGCATAACTACCTGCCAAAATTGAAATTGAAACTATTTTGTTTGAAATAGTTGGTAAAATTAATTTTCTACACATATACAACTTATCAATTCCAAGAGCATAGCTATCTCTTATACATTGCCTATCAAACTCCGCAAGTAGCTTTTCCACATTTAACTCAACGAATGGAAAAACCATAAGAGAAAGAGCAATACTTGCAGTAAATAAGCTCTTTGGAATGTTTAAAGTTACAATAAAAAAACCATAAACAAAAAGTCCGATAATTATAGACGGAATTGATGAAACACATTGAACAACAAAACTTAAAACAGTTTTTAAAAATCTTGATTTACAAAAAATTTTATTATAAATCGCAAAGCAAACTCCCAAAACCGTTGAAAAAATCATTGATAACAACATAAGCAAAAATGAACCTATTATCGCATTTTTTATTCCACCGTCAACACCTATAGGTAATCCCTTAGGATTTTCCATTAAGAATTTTAAACTTATCTCTGAAAAACCATTGAAAAATATAAAAGAAAAAATTAAAAAAATTGCAATCATAACCACAAAAATTGAAAAATATGCAAAAATTTTAATTAGATTATCCTTAAATCTTATCATAATTATCTCTCTTTCTGTTAATCAAAAACAACAAAATATTTATGATTAAAACCAAAATCAAAAGCACAAAACCACTTGCAAAAAGCGCATAATAATGCTCACTATAAACCTCACTCATTCCTATCTCAAGAGCAATAAGTGAAGGAATTGTTTGAGCCTTTGACAATAGCTTTGGAAAAATTGGAGCATTTCCAATCACCATCATAACTGCCATAGTTTCTCCAATAGCCCTTGAAAATGAAATCATAAAACCGGTTAAAATTGAAAAATTTAACTTTTTTAAAACAATTTTTCTTATAAAAAATTCCTTGCTAATTCCCAAAGCGTCAGAATCTCTTTTATATTTCTTTTTTATAAGTTCAATAGTTTCAATTAAATTTGAAACAAAATAAGGTAAAATCATAATTGATAAAATAATACTACCGGCAAGCACACTTTCTCCTGCCGAAACTTTAAATATTTTTTCTATATTTTTTACGATTATAAACATTCCGAAAAAACCATAAATAATTGACGGAATACCTGCCAAAATATTTATAAGCCACATTAAAATTGTCTTAGATTTCTTACAATAAAAACATATAAAAAGTGAAGTTCCAAAAGCAATTGGAAGTGAAATCACACAAGCAAGTATGGATATAAAAATACTCGCAAGTAAAATATTAAAAATTCCAAAACTTCCAGAAAACTCACTTGCGTCCCAAGTTTTATTAAAAATGAATTTAAAAAAATCATTCTTTATAAAAAAAGGATAGGACTGATTATACAAAAATACTATCAAAGTTAATAAAAGCAAAATAGTAAATAATGTAAAAAAATATATCGTATGTTTAAAAATTTTATTTTTCATAACAACTCCAAAAAATAGGAATACCAAAAAGTATTCCTAAAAATTTGTAATCTTAAATAGCAAGAAAGGAAAAAACTCCCTATCTTTAGCCACTAACCCATTATTTACTTGGAATGAATCCCATATTTTTTATAGTTTTCTTTCCTTCTTCTGATTGAAGTAAATCAACAAATACTTTTTCTGTTGCAGTAAGTTTTCCACTCTTCATAATGATTAAAGGTCTTGAAATATAGTAACTCTTATTCAAAATATTTTCTTCAGTAGGCTCAACATTATCAACCTTTAATGGAATTAATTTTCCTTTATTTTGATTAGTTATACCAAATGATGCATAACCGATAGCATTTTTATTTTCAATGATTTTTGAAACTAATGCACCCATTGAAGGAGCTTGAATTGCATCTTGTTTAACCTTTGTTTCTTTCATTATTTTCTTTTGGAAAACTTCATGAGCTCCACCACTTAAATCACGAGTAACAACTACAATCTCTTCATCAGGCAATGATGGATCAACTTGTTTCCAAGTTTTATATTCTCCTGAGAAAATCTTTATAATTTCTTCTTTAGTTAAATTTCCATTCTTAGCTTTTATAACATTATTTTCAGGGTGAACACAAAGACAAAGAGCGTCAATTCCTAAAGTAAATGATTCTAAATCTTTAACTTTTTCTTTTTCACTATCTTTTATATCACGAGCAAGCATACCAAAATTTGCTACCTTATCAAGAACAGCCTTAACACCTGCACCTGAACCACCGGCAGATACGAAAATAGTTATATTTTTCTTTGGCAATGAAGAATCAACCTTATCCCAAGTAGTATGTTTTTCAATAAAATCAGTAGAAATCTTATTGATTACCGGAGCTAAAGTTGAAGAACCACTAAAACTGATTTGTGCATTTACAGTATCAGACTTCTTTTCTGCCGTTTTAGTTTCTTCTTTCTTTTCAGTATTTTGTTTTTGACCAGCACAAGCTGTAAGTAAAACGCAAACAGCTAAAAGCGCAGTTAATTTTTTAAAATATTTTTTCATAATATCCTCCTAAAAAATAAATATATACTTATATTCTACATCAAAGTTAGTATAATGTAAAATAAATTTTACTAATAGATAAAAACTATTCATAAGAATTTATTATAAATAATTTTTTATAAAAAAAGAGCGATTACTCGCTCTTTAAAAATAATTAACTAAATTAGTCTTCTTTTTTTCTTTTAGAAATCACAATACCTATAAGTCCTAAAAAAATACCTACAACTGAAGTTCCTGCAATAGAAGTTTTTACCATTTTAGATTTCTTTTCTTTTTTTCATAATTTCCTCCTTAAATTTTATTATAATTAAATTTACATTAAATTAATTAAAATAATTTATATATTTTTTATAGATTTTTTTATGTAATGTTATTCAAATCACATTTTCAAAACAAACTTCTTTTTTACAAAAAATCTGAGGAGTTTTTACTATCCAACCTTAGTTGTTTAAACTAATATATTCAACAAATAACCACAAAAAAAGCACTGATTTCTCAGTGCCTTGATTTTATATTAAGTAAATTATTTTACTAACTCTAAAATTGCCATTTCAGCTGCGTCCCCTTGTCTAGGTCCTAGCTTTAATATTCTTGTATATCCACCATTTCTTTCTTTGTAAAGTGGAGCAATTTCTTCAAATAGCTTATGAACTGTTTCAGTCTTGTAAATATAAGCTAAAGCTTGTCTTCTTGCGTGAAGATCGCCTTTTTTACCAAGAGTTATCATTTTTTCAGCTACTCTTCTAGTTTCTTTTGCTCTTGTTAACGTAGTTTCAATCTTACCATTTTCAATAAGAGATTGAACTTGATTTCTAAGCATTGCATCTCTATGGTCAGCTCTACGTCCAAGTTTTCTTAAATTAGCCAAAGTACTACCTCCTCTTTTTATTCTTCATCTAAAAATTTTAAACCTAATTCGTGCATTTTATCTATTACTTCTTCTACAGATTTTTTACCAAAGTTTTTAATCTTCTTTAGTTGTTCTATATCTTGTGAAATAATATCTTTAACTGTATCAAGGTTTGCTCTTTTCAAACAGTTAAAACTTCTAAGGGATAAATCTAATTCTTCAACACTCTTAGATAAAACACTATTAGCATCTAAATTTTTACCATCTTTTATACTTGAATTATCAAGATTAATGTCTGGTAATGCTCTAAATAGACTTAAATAATCTATAAAGATTCCAGCACCTGTTGAAAGAGCTTCTTGTGGAGTTATAGTTCCATCTGTCCAAACTTCAATTTCAAGTTTGTCAAAATCTATACTTTGTCCAACTCTAGTATTTCCTACTGTAAAGTTTACTTTCTTTACAGGAGAAAATGAAGAATCAACCGCTATTGAATTAATATCGCAATATTCTTTATTCAAATCGCTAACTCTATATCCTTTACCATTTAAAACTAAAAGATCCATTCTGATTTCTCCCTCTTCGTTAAGAGTTGTAATATAGTGGTCTTTATTAGCTATTTCAACATTTTGATTTTCAGAAATATCTCCAGCTGTTACTACTTTTGGTCCTTTTACATTTAATTCTAATACTACAGGTTCTTCATTAAATTTCTTTAATGCAATTCCCTTAATATTTATTAAAATTTCAGGAACGTCAGCGATTGAGCCTTTAATTGTTGTAAACTCATGTCCAACACCGTCAATTTTAACAGTTGCTATGGCAGAGCCAGGAAGAGAACCTAAAAGAACTCTTCTCATAGAATTACCTAGCGTAGTACCATATCCTCTATCAAGAGGCATTATAGCAAATTTACCATAGTTTTTTTCAAGATCTATATCTAAAACTTCAATACTTGTATTTAAATCTTCTGTCATAGACTTTATCCTCCTTAGTCTAATTCATATCGAAACTTTTAAATACCTTTAAAAGTCTGCAATTACACTCTTCTTCTCTTTGGTGGTCTGCAACCATTATGTGGGATTGGAGTAACATCTTTAATTAAACTAACTTCAAGTCCAGTAGCTTGTAATGATCTGATAGCAGCTTCTCTACCTGACCCAGGTCCTTTAACGTAAACTTCTACAACTTTTAGTCCATGTTCCATAGCTTTTTTTGCAGCTTCTTCAGCAGCTTGTTGTGCAGCAAATGGAGTAGATTTTCTTGAACCTCTAAAACCTAATTGTCCAGCACTTGCCCAAGAAATTACATTACCGTTCAAATCACTAAGAGTTACCATAGTGTTGTTAAATGAAGAAACGATATGAGCTTGTCCTTTTTCAATGTTTTTACGCTCTCTTCTTTTTATACGAGCTTTTTGTTTCTTAACTGCCAATTAAATCCCCTCCTTATTTACCTTTTTTAGTACCAGAAACTTTCTTTGGACCTTTTCTTGTTCTGGCATTATTTTTAGTATTTTGTCCTCTTACAGGTAATCCTCTTCTATGTCTGATTCCTCTGTAACAGTTTATTTCTCTTAATCTCTTAATATTCATAGCGATTTCTCTACGTAAATCACCTTCAACAAGATATTTATCTATTTCAGCTCTTATTAAAGCAACTTCAGCTTCAGTTAAATCTTTAACTCTTGTATCTGGATTGATTCCAGCGTTTCTAAGAATATCATTTGAAGTTTTTTTACCTATACCATAGATATAAGTTAAACCAATTTCTACTCTTTTTTCTCTTGGTAAGTCGACACCTACAATTCTTGCCACTGTTACCTACACCTCCATCTTTCTTAACCTTGTTTTTGTTTGTGCTTTGGATTTTCACAAATCACCATTACTCTACCTTTTCTCTTGATGATTTTACATTTTTCGCACATTTTCTTTACTGATGGTCTTACTTTCATTTAAGTCCCTCCTATGCTACTTGTTTCGCCAAGTTATTCTTCCTTTTGTTAGGTCATAAGGTGAAAGTTCAACTAATACCTTATCTCCCGGAAGAATTCTTATATAATTCATTCTTAATTTTCCTGATATATGAGCTGTTATTTCATGACCATTTGCAAGTTTAACCTTGAATATAGTATTCGGCATAGCATCAATAACAGTTCCTTCAACTTCTATAACATCCTTTTTGGACATTTAAAGAACCTCCTATTTTTCTACATTATCTTGTATATATGATTTTAATAGTTTTCTCACATTAGAATCATTAAATGATAATGGATTCAAACTAAAATCTTTAAGCACGTCATTATAAATTTGCAAATGCTTTGACTTTTTAAGTTTAGGTTTAGAAAGAGGTCTGTTACTACCATTAGCAACCTTTACTAATGATGAACTTATTACCTCAACTACGATCATTACTTCGCCCTTGTCACGGCCCTTAAGTGATTTTACAACCTGACCTACTTTAAAATCAAAATTTAGATCCATAGTACACTCTCCCAAATGTTAGACATTTTAAGAAAGAGACTCCTTAATTTGTGAAAAGACATCCTCAATAGGTAAAGTACCATCAACAGTTAAAATCAAGCCTAAATTCGTATAAAATTCAATTAGAGGAAAAGTTTGATTTTCATAAACTTCTATACGATCCAATACAGTTTTTTCATTATCATCAGCTCTTTGAATAACTTCACCTGAGCATTTATCGCAAACACCTTCTTCTTTAGTTGGGTTTACATCTACATGATAAGGAGTTCCACAGTCTTTACAAACTCTTCTTCCAGAAAGTCTTTTTACTAAGATATTTTTGTCAACTTCAATGTTCACAACTCTATCTAATTTAAGTCCTCTTTTTTCTAAGCCTTTTTGTAAAGCTTCTGCTTGATTAATTGTTCTTGGAAAACCGTCTAGTAAAAATCCATTTTTACAGTCATCTTTTGAAAGTCTGTCCCAAACTAAGTCAATAGTAAGTTCATCTGGTACTAATTGACCGTTATCTAAGTAAGATTTAACTTTTTTTCCAAGTTCTGTTTCATTTTTTATATTATGTCTAAAAATATCTCCTGTTGAAATATGTGTTATTCCATATTCAGAAACGATACTTGACGCTTGAGTTCCCTTCCCAGCTCCTGGGGGTCCTAACAAAATTAGTCTCATATTTTATCTCCTATAAACTATTTATTTAAAAAACCTTTATAGTGTCTCATTAACATCATAGATTCTATTTGTTTCATTGTTTCAATTACAACACCAACTATGATTATAACTGATGTTCCACCAAAGTTTATTCTCATTCCACTTAAACGTGAAAGGACTATTGGTGCTGAAGCAACTAAAGCTAATATAATAGAACCTGAGAAAGTAATTCTATTTGATATTTTTTGTAAATATTCTCCAGTAGGCTTTCCTGGTCTAATTCCTGGAATAAACCCACCATATTGTTGTAAATTTTTTGCATATTCAACAGTGTTGAATTGAATTGATGAATAAAAGAATGCAAATAATATAATCAATATAAAGTTTAATATTGAATATACATATACACCAACTGAACCTTCAACTGTTAAATAAGAGCTAATCCAACTTGGAGTTCCACCAGCAAATAATAATGAAAGAGTTTGTGGCATAGCTAATAAAGATGATGCAAAGATTACAGGCATTACACCACTCATATTAACCTTAACAGGAATGTGAGTAGCTTGTCCACCATACATTTTTCTTCCTACAACTTTTTTAGCATATTGTACTGTTATTTTTCTTTCACCTTCGTTGATAAGCACAACGATTACAACTATTGCAATAGCTGCTAGTACAACACCTATTATTGTCAAAATTCCAACTGTTCCAGTCATAATTCCGTAAGCAAATGTTCCGATTTGTGTTGGTAGGTTTGAAACTATACCAAGGAAGATGATGATTGAAATACCATTACCAATTCCTTTTTCGGTAATTATTTCTCCCAACCAAACTAAGAACATTGAGCCTGCTAGTAAAGATGTAATAATTAATCCTGATTGAATATATCCTTTTGCAACTATCGCTTTAGCAAATAATCCATTTGCTATTGCCATTGCTTCGAATATTCCAAGAATTACTGCACCTATTTTTGTATATTTTGCAACTTTTTTTCTGCCCATTTCTCCATCTCTTGCAATTTCTCCAAGTCTTGGGAATGCAATTGTAAGAAGTTGGACAACTATTGATGCTGTGATATAAGGATAGATACTAAGAGCAAAAACACTCATTTGCTTTAAACTACCCCCAGCAAGTAAGTCTAGTAAATTTACTAAACCACCTGAGTTACCGTTCACAAGTTGGTTAACAACATTCTTATCCATAAATGGAATAGGAATGATGTTACCAAGTCTATAAACGACAATCATCAATAATGTGAAAATCATTTTGCTTCTGATTTCTTTTATTCTCCATGCATTTGATAGAGTTTTGAACATGTTAGATCACCTCTACCTTTCCTCCAATGCTTTCTATCTTTTCGATAGCGCTTTTAGTAAACTTGCTACAAGAAACTGTTAATTTTTTAGTTAATTCTCCATTTCCTAAAATTTTAACTCCATCTTTTGCTTTAGCTCTTTTAGCTAAATTAACTTCAAATATTAATTCTTCAGTAACTTCTGTACCGTCTTCAAAAATATTTAATTGTTCTACATTTACTTCTGCGTATGCTTTAGCGAAAATGTTAGTAAAACCTCTCTTTGGAAGTCTTCTAAATAGTGGCATTTGTCCACCTTCGAATCCAGGTCTTACTCCACCGCCAGATCTTGAGTTTTGACCGTCACGTCCTTTACCACCGTACTTACCAAGTCCAGAACCGTAACCTCTACCAAGTCTCTTTCTTGCTTTTGAGCCTCCACCTTCAGCAGGTCTTAAATCATGTAACTTCACGCTTTATACCTCCTTAAATTTCTTCAACTTCAAGCATAAAACTAATTTGATTGATCATACCTCTAATTGATGGAGTGTCTTCTTTAACAACTGTTTGACCAACTTTTTTTAAACCTAAAGCTTCAACATTTTTAATATGTTTTTCTATTCTACCAATTTTACTCTTTTTAAGTGTTATTTTGAGCTTTGCCATTTTAAAAGCCCCCCTTAACCTAATATTTCTTCTACGGATTTTCCTCTTAATCTAGCAATATCTTCTGCTCTCTTAAGATTCTTTAATCCTTCCATAGTTGCGTTAACTATATTCCTAGCGTTAGTAGTTCCTAAAGATTTACTTCTTACATCTTTAATTCCAGCAAGTTCGCAAACCGCACGAACAGGACCACCAGCGATAACTCCAGTACCAGCTCCGGCAGGTTTTAATAAAACTCTACCTGCTCCGAAAACTCCAACAACTTCATGAGGAATTGTAGTATTTACAAGAGGTACTCTAATTACGTGTTTCTTAGCATCTTGAACGCCTTTTCTAATAGCTTCAGGAACTTCAAGTGCTTTACCAATACCAACACCAACGTGTCCGTTTCCATCACCAACAACAACAAGAGCGCTAAATCTAAAGTTTCTACCACCTTTTACTACTTTAGTAACACGGTTGATGGCAACTACTCTTTCTTCTAATTCTAATTTTTCTACTTCTTTAATTAAAAGTTCCATTAATTACCCTCCTGATACTAAAATTTAAGTCCAGCTTCTCTGGCTCCATCAGCTAATTCTTTAACTTTTCCATGGTATAAGTAACCACTTCTATCAAAAACTACTTCTGTAATGCCTTTTTCAATTGCTTTTTTACCAATTGCAAGACCAACAGCTTTAGCAGCTTCTTTGTTTGATTTTGATTCTAATGAAGCAAATTCTTTATCTAAAGTTGAAGCTGAAACCAAAGTTACACCTTTAGTATCGTCTATAATTTGAGCATATATATTAGTATTACTTCTATATAAATTTAATCTTGGTTTTTCAGGAGTTCCAGAAACTTTTTTTCTTACTCTAGCATGTCTTGCTTTTCTATTTTCATTTTTGTTAATTTGCTTTAACATTAAATTTCACTCCTTCCTATTTACCAGTCTTACCAACTTTACGTCTGATGTATTCTCCTTCATATCTAACACCTTTTCCTTTATATGGTTCAGGTCTTCTATGAGAACGAATATTCGCTGCAAAGTTTCCAAGTTTTTGTTTATCAATACCATTGATTACTATCTTATTTGGTTCAGGAACTTCAACAGTAATTCCTTCTGGATCTAAAACTTCAATTGGATGAGAATATCCTAAGTTTAAAGTTAATTTATTTCCAGCTTTAGCTGCTCTATATCCAGTTCCTTCTATAATCAAAGTTTTAGTAAATCCCTTTGAAACACCTTCAATCATGTTAGCAAGTAAAGTTCTTGTTAATCCATGAAGTGATTTATGTCTTTTTATTTCAGAAGGACGTTCTACATTTATTGTATCGCCTTCCATTTTAATGTTCATTTCTCTGCTTAATTGTTGAGTTAATACTCCCTTAGGTCCTTTTACTTCAACAAAGTTTTCTTCTCCCAAGATTACCTCAACTCCAGCAGGAACAACAATTGGTTTTAATCCAATTCTTGACATTGGTTTACCTCCTTAGTTTTAATCCTTAAGTCTGTTACCAAACGTAACAAAGAACCTCTCCACCAATACCTTCTTTTCTAGCAACTTTATCAGTTACAACTCCTTTTGATGTTGAGATAATTGCGATTCCAAGTCCTCCTAAAACTTTTGGAATTTCGTGGCTTCTAGCGTAAACTCTTAAACCAGGTTTTGAAATTCTCTTAAGTCCTGAGATAACTTTTTCGTTATTTTTTCCATATTTTAAGTCAACTGTGATGATACCTTGTTTGTCATCTTCAGTTACGTTATATCCTTCAATAAAACCTTCATCTAATAAAATTTGTACAAGATTCTTTTTCATTTTAGATGCAGGTATTTCAACAGATGAATGTCTTGCATTATTTCCGTTTCTAATTCTTGTAAGCATATCTGCTATAGGATCAGTCATCATATAAGCTTCCTCCTTTATCTAAATATTACCAACTAGCCTTTTTAACGCCAGGAATTTCTCCCTTGTAAGCTAATTCACGGAATACAATACGGCTGATTCCATATTTTCCAATATATCCATGAGGACGTCCAGTGATTTTACAACGGTTGTGTAAACGAGTTGGTGATGCATTTCTTGGTAATTTGCTTAAACCAACATAGTCCCCTTTGGCTTTTAATTCTGCACGTTTTGCAGCATATTTTTCAACTAACTTTTGACGTTTTAATTCACGTTGTACCATTGATTTTTTAGCCATTAAATTTCCCTCCTACTACTTTTTAAAAGGCATTCCTAATAGCTCTAAAAGTGCTTTAGACTCTTCGTCAGTCTTAGCAGTAGTAACTATTATAATATCCATTCCTCTTATTTGATCAATCATATCATATACGATTTCTGGGAATATTAATTGTTCTTTTATACCTAATGCGTAATTTCCTCTACCATCGAAACTTGAAGCACTAACACCTCTAAAGTCTCTTACACGTGGAAGAGCTATATTAACTAATCTATCTAGGAAATCATACATTTTTTCTCCTCTAAGAGTTACCTTAGTACCAATTTTCATACCTTCTCTTAATTTGAAGTTAGCAATTGATTTTTTAGCAGTAGTTATTACAGGTTTTTGACCTGAAATAATTTCCAAATCTCTTAAAGCGCTTTCTAAAGCTTTTGGATTATCTTTAGCTGAACCTAAACCGATGTTGATAACAATCTTATCTAGTTTAGGAACCTCCATAATATTTCTATATTTAAAACGTTCCATTAAAGCAGAAACTATTTCTTCTTTATATTTAACTTGCATTCTGGAAGTCACCGAGATTGCCTCCTTTCAACTATTTATCTATTTTTGAACCACTTTTTTTACTGATTCTAACTTTTTTATCTCCTTCAAGAGTGTAACCAATTTTAGAAGGCTTATTTACCTTTGTATCAAAGTACATTACGTTAGAAGCATCAATACTTCCTTCAACTTTGATTAAACCAGCTTCATCTTTAGGGCTTTTAGCTTTTTTGTGTTTAGTTTGAACGTTTACTCCTTCAACTATTACTCTATTTTCTTTAGCTAAAGTTTTAACTACTTTACCAGTCTTACCTTTATCTTTTCCTGCAATTACAATAACAGTATCTCCAGATTTAATTTTCATTCTAACACCTCCTATTATAATACTTCAGGTGCAAGAGATATAATCTTCATAAAGTTACCAGCTCTTAGCTCTCTTGTAACTGAACCGAAAATTCTTGTACCAACTGGGTTTTTATCATCTTTTATAATTACTGCTGCATTATCATCGAATCTAATGTAGCTTCCATCATTTCTTTTTATACTATTTGTTGTTCTAACGATTACCGCCTTTACAACGTCGCTTTTCTTAACAACTCCACCTGGTGCAGCACTTTTAACAGCACATACTACTATATCGCCAACTTTTGCATATTTCTTATTAGTACCACCTAGTACTCTAATAACAAGAAGTTCTTTAGCGCCAGAGTTGTCAGCAACTTTTAAACGACTTTCTGTTTGAATCATACGATACTCCTTTCCAGATGAAAATTATTTTACTCTTTCAAGTATCTCAACAAGTCTCCATCTCTTTTCTCTTGAAAGAGGTCTTGTTTCCATAATTTTAACTCTATCACCAATTAAACATTCATTATTTTCATCATGTGCTTTAAATTTTGTAGTTTTTTTCATTTGTTTTTTATAAAGTGGGTGAGAAACGAAAGTTGCAACTTCTACAACTATTGTCTTATCCATCTTATTAGAAACTACATTTCCTATTATGACTTTTCTACTATTTCTTTCCATATAGTATTAAGCCTCCTTTCCAGCATTAAGCTCACGTTCTCTGATAATAGTTTTAACACGAGCTATATCTTTTCTAATGCCACCAATTCTCATAGGATTTTCTAACTGTCCAGTGGCTAATTGAAAACGTAGATTAAATAATTCTACTTTTAAATCTTTTAATTTTGCTTGTAAATCACTATCATTCATTTGGCGAATTTCTTTAATTTTCATTAGCTTCACCTTCCTTCATCTCACGAGTTATAAATTTAGTCTTTACAGGTAATTTATGAGCAGCAAGTCTCATAGCTTCTCTAGCTACATCAACAGGAACTCCACTCATTTCGAATAACACTCTACCTGGTTTAACAACTGCTACCCAATATTCAGGAGCCCCTTTACCAGAACCCATTCTTACTTCAGCAGGTTTTTTAGTAACAGGCTTATCAGGGAACACTTTAATCCAAATTTTACCGCCTCTTTTTATATATCTTGTCATCGCACGTCTTGCAGATTCGATTTGGTTTGCAGTCATCCAGCAAGGTTCTAATGCTTGAATTGCATAATCTCCGTAAGAAATTGTATTTCCTCTTAGAGCTTTACCAGTCATTCTGCCTCTATGAACTCTACGATATTTTACTCTCTTAGGCATTAACATAGACTCTTTCCTCCTTCCGGCAACTAAGCTTCTTTCTTAGCGCCAGTTTTATTAAATCTTTTCTTATTGTCTTTCTTGTTTCTTCTGTCTTTTTTAGCTGGTCTTTCTTCAATAACAGCAGCTTTCATTCCTGGAAGAACTTCTCCTTTGTATAACCAAACTTTTACACCTAATTTTCCATAAGTTGTATCAGCTTCAGCGAATCCATATTCAATGTCAGCTCTTAAAGTTTGTAGAGGAATTGTTCCTTCAGAATATCCTTCAGTTCTAGCCATATCAGCTCCACCAAGTCTTCCTGAAACAGCAGTTTTAATACCTTTTGCTCCAGATTTTAATGATCTTTGCATAGCTTGTTTCATAGCACGTCTAAAAGATACACGTCTTTCTAATTGTCCTGCAATGTTTTCAGCAACTAATTGAGCACTTAAGTCAGGTCTTTTAACTTCTTCAACATTAACAATTACTTTTTTACCAGTTAATTTTTCAATCTTAACTCTTAATTCTTCAACGCCAGCTCCTGATTTTCCGATTACCATTCCTGGTTTAGCAGTGAAAATTGTAACCTTTACTCTATTTGCTGATCTTTCTATTTCAACTTTAGGTACTCCTGAAAGAGCTACCTCTTTTTTAACAAGTTTACGAATATTGTGGTCTTCTACTAATAAATTACCGAATTCTTTTTTGTCGGCAAACCATCTTGAGTCCCAATCTTTGATTATTCCAACTCTTAACCCATGAGGATTAACTTTTTGACCCATTTTTTATCCTCCTTACACTATTTTTCTGCTACTGTTACACCAATATGACTTGATCTTTTCAAAATTGGGTAAGCTGAACCTTTAGCCTTTGGTCTCCATCTTTTCATAACTGGAGCATCATTTGCATAAGCTTCTAATACATAAAGGTCTTTTCTATCTAAATTATGATTGTTTTCCGCATTAGCGACAGCTGATTTTAATACCTTTTCTAATAATCTAGCACCCGCTTTTGGAGTGAATCTTAGAATAGATAAAGCTTCATCTACATGCTTTCCTCTTATTTCTCTACAAATAAAGTTTACTTTAAGAGGTGAAATTCTTTGATATTTTGCAATTGCTTTAGCTTGCATGTTATTCCCTCCTTATCTATTATCTTACTTTACTATTTTTTTCGTTCTTTCCAACATGTCCCTTGTAAGTTCTAGTTAAAACGAACTCTCCAAGTTTATGTCCTACCATATCATCAGTAATATAAATTGGTAAGTGCTTTCTTCCATCATGAACAGCTATTGTGTGTCCAACGAATTGTGGAAAAATTGTACTTCTTCTTGACCAAGTTTTTACAACTTTCTTTTCATCTGCACTGTTTAATGCATCTATTTTCTTTAAAAGATGATCATCACAAAATGGTCCTTTTTTAAGAGATCTACCCATTTGTTCTCCTCCTTAATTAGTTTTTAGTTCTTCTTCTTACTATGAACTTATTAGACTTTTTATTTTTCTTTCTAGTCTTAAGTCCTAAAGCTGGTTTACCCCAAGGAGTTGAAGGTGCTGGACGTCCAACAGGAGTTCTACCTTCCCCACCACCGTGAGGGTGATCTACTGGGTTCATTGCAGATCCTCTAACGTGAGGTCTTTTGCCCATATGTCTTGATCTTCCTGCTTTACCTACTGTTACAAGTTCGTGGCTTAAATTACCAACTTGTCCAACAGTTGCTCTACATTCTAAATGAATTAATCTAAATTCACCTGAAGGTAATCTTAATTGTGCAAATCTTCCTTCTTTACCCATTAATTGAGCTTCAGAACCTGCACTTCTTACTAATTGTCCACCTTTTCCAGGTTTTAATTCAATATTATGAACATTTGTACCTACTGGAATGTCTTTTAATTTTAAAGCATTACCGATTACGATATCTGCATTTTCTCCAGATTCTATCATAGCTCCAACTTTTAATCCTTCTGGAGCTAAGATATATCTTTTTTCTCCGTCTAGATAATGAATTAATGCTATGTTAGCTGTTCTGTTTGGATCGTATTCGATAGATGCAACCTTTCCAGGTACTCCATCTTTATTTCTTTTAAAATCTATTATTCTATATTTTCTCTTAGCACCGCCACCTCTATGTCTAACGGTAACTCTACCTAATGAATTTCTTCCGCCTGATTTTGATAAAGAAACTACTAAAGACTTTTCAGGTTGAGTCTTAGTTATCTCATCAAAAGTTAAAACGCTCATTCCACGTACACCAGCAGAAGTTGGTTTATACTTTCTAATAGCCATTAATATTACCTCCTATATTAAATACTTTCGAAAAATTCAATTTCTTTAGAATCTTCTGTAAGAGTAACAATGGCTTTTTTCCAATCAGATCTTTTGCCAACATTAGCTCCCATTCTTTTTTTCTTACCAGTAATATTCATTGTGTTTACTTGTTTAACTTTTACACCGAAAATTGTTTCTACGGCTTTTTTGATTTCAGATTTGTTAGCCTTAGTATCAACTTTGAAAGTGTATCTTTTTGATTCCATATTTTCCATTGAACGTTCAGTTACAACCGGTTTAATAATAATATCATATGCTGTCATTATGCATACACCTCCTCAATTTTTGATAAGGCATCTTTTACGATTACAAGATTATCAAATCTCATTAAATCATAAACGTTCATATAATCTACAACAACAGTTTCAATCTTTGGAAGGTTAGCGAATGATTTAATAATCATATCATTTCCTTCTGGTAAAACTATCATAGTCTTTGTTTCTAAATTTAAGTTTCTTAAAATTTCTTTTGCTTTCTTAGTGCTGAATGCATCTACTGTTAAAGCATCTAAAATTCTTAATTCTCCTTCAAGAACTTTTGAAGAAAGAACTGACTTCATAGCAAGTCTTCTTACTTTCTTAGGAACTGAGTATCTGTAGCTTCTTGGCTTTGGTGCGAATACAACCCCGCCACCTTTCCATTGAGGAGCTCTTATACTACCTTGTCTAGCACGACCAGTACCTTTTTGTCTCCAAGGCTTTCTTCCGCCTCCACGTACTTCTGCACGAGTTTTAGCAGATTGAGTGCCTTGTCTTCTATTAGCTAAATGGTTCTTTACTACTTCATAAACAACATGTTCATTAACTTCAACACCAAAAATAGCTTCGTTTAATTCTATATCACCAACAACTTCTCCAAGTTGGTTATAAACATTAACCTTAGGCATTATTTATCCTCCTTAAACTATCTCTTAACCGCTTCTCTAATTGTTACTAAACCACCTTTAGGTCCTGGAATAGCACCTTTTACAAGAATTAGGTTCTTTTCAACGTCAACTTTTACAACAACAAGATTTTGAACAGTACTTTTTTCATTTCCCATTTTTCCACTTGCTTTTCTACCTTTAAGTACTCTACCTGGATAAGTACCAGCACTTCTAGCACCGGCTACTCTGTGAGATTTTGAACCGTGACCTTCTGGTCCTCTTCCGTAGTTCCATCTCTTGATAGCACCTTGAGTACCTTTACCTTTAGAAGTTCCGATAACATCAACCTTATCTCCTTCAGCAAATAAGTCAACTTTAATTTCTTGTCCAGTTTCAAAAGTTTCGCCTTCGTTTAATCTAAATTCTCTTACAAATCTCTTATATCCAACACTTACTTTGTCAAAATGTCCTTTAAGAGGTTTTGTAACCTTCTTTTCTTTTTTGTCCACATATCCACATTGGATTGCATTATAACCATCAGTTTCAACAGTTTTAACTTGTATAACGAACATTGGGCCCGCTTCAACAACTGTTACAGGAACAACTGCTCCATCTTCAGTAAAAATTTGAGTCATTCCAATTTTTTTACCTAAAATACTCTTCATTGAGTACACCTCCTATTACTTACAGCGGATTGATTTACAATCATTCTAAGATTTATAACTTAATTTCGATATCTACCCCACTTGGAAGATTTAATTTCTTTAAACTTTCCAAAGTCTTTTGATTTGGGTTTAGGATATCAATAAGTCTTTTATGTGTTCTTTGTTCGAATTGTTCTCTACTATCTTTGTATTTGTGAACAGCTCTTAAGATTGTAATGATTTCCTTTTCTGTTGGTAGTGGAATAGGTCCTGATACTTCTGCACCAGTTCTCTTTGCAGATTCCACTATTTGTTGTGCTGAGCTATCGATTAATTCATGATCGTAAGCTCTTAATCTAATTCTGATTTTTTGTTTGTTTGCCAATTTTTTTACCTCCTTATTTCGCATGTTTTGGCATCATGCAACTAGGTCTTCCGTATCAACTCATCCGTGTGTTCCATTTTCACTTCTAAAAAATACGGCGACCCGTCGCCGAAATCTAGTTCGACATACTCAGAAATAATTACCTCACAAGCTGTAAAACAGCCGTTTAATGTGAGCAACCTATTTCGTCAACGCCTTTTTGTGCACACAAGCACTCATATATTATACAATAACAAAATAGATTTTGCAATACTTTTTTTGAATTTTTTTAAGTTTTTTTTCGAATTTTTAAGCGTTTTTTCAAAAATATTTTATTATGTGATTTGAATTACATTTTTAATATATTTTTTGTTTTTATAAAATTTTTTTATGAAAAAAATTTGAAAAAGTGATACAAATTGTACCACTTTTATCTAAAATTTATTCTTCTATTTTTAAAATTTCTTCCATATTTTCTTTTTCAAAAACTTCAACATTTTTTATATTATCAAATCGCCTTGTAATTTTTGTAGAAGTTGTAAAAATATCTTTAACATCTTTGCTCACTTTATTTATATCTTTTTCTAAAGTTTCCCATCTCTTGGCATATCTATCAAACTCAACAGAAAGAGAATTCAATTCTTTTTGAATTTCCAATGCATATTGAGATTGTTTTAAATTTTGAGATACTGCTTGTATTGTCGTAAGTATCGCCATCATCGTAGTTGGAGAAGTAATCCAAACACGCTTTGAATAAGCATACTCAACAATTTTAGGCATATAAGCATTAAGATAAGCAAATATAGCCTCTGCAGGTAAAAACAAAATCGCTTGATCTGTCGTTTCGTTTTTTATTATATATTTTGAAGAAATATCATCAATATGTTTCTTTAAATTTTGTTCAAAACTCTTTTCGTTTTCAACTTTATTTTCAGCTACATCTTCAAAAATTCTTCTATAATTTTCTAAAGGGAATTTGCTGTCTATACAAATAGTTCCAACAGGCTCAGGCGCAAACAATACGGCATCTGCTAAAGTTCCATTTGAAAGTTTATATTGTTTTTGGTAAATTTCATTGTTATCACCAAAAGCAGATGATAAAACTTGATAGAGTTGTACCTCTCCAAAAATTCCACGAGTTTTTTTATCCGTCAAAACATTATTTAGATTTTGAACATTATTGGATAAAAATTCCATTTTCTTTTGAGCCTCATCAAGCCTACCCAAACTTTGCATAACATTACTAAAAGTCTTTTTTGTATCTTCAAAACTTTTTTCAAGTTTTAATTCAACACTTTCATTTATCTTGTCAAGTCTTCCCTCAACAACAGTTGTAAGATTCAAAAAATCCCTTTTAAGTTCAGATTTTAATTTGTCGTTAAAATTAAAAATCGAATCAATATTTTCTTTTCCTGCTTTTATAATATTATCATTAGTAGAATTTTTAAATTCAAGTAGTTGACTAGTAATCTTTTCGTTATTTACATTTAGCTTATCATTCAGTCTATTGAATTCATCAGAAAAGCTAAGTTTTAATTTTAAAATATCTTCATCTTTTATAACTTCATCATTAGATTTTTTTGAAATTTGTAAAATCAAAACAATTGCAACAACAACTAATATAATTAAAATACCTATTAAAAAATAAATCATATCTCACCTATTTCAAAATGCCGAATTCATAACCATTTGATTTGAAGTAGTCAATTATACTAGGTAATGTTCTTAATGTTAAGTCTTTTCCTTGAGAATCATGCATTAAAACAACTACAATATTTTGTTGTTTCCAATAACTCAAAGATGTCTTAACATATTTTAACATTTCAGCCTCGTTAGTAGGTCTAACTTTTAAAGGCTCAGCATCACCGGACAAACTGTTCCAGTCAATCCATTCAAGTCCTAAACTCTTTAAAGTTTCATCTCCATTACCACCGGATTCAAGCCCTTTCCAAGACATATGTCCACCAGGATATCTCCAAACACCTGTATTGAACTTATCTCCTAAAAGTTCTTTTAATCTTGCCATAGTCTTTTCAGCCTCTTCTTTTATTACAGCAGGATTTGGAACTCTTTTTGGATATAATTTATTATAGTCGTGAGTAAAACTATGGATAGCTATTCCATGTCCCTCATTTAATTCTCTTTCCAAATATGGTTTAGCTTGGTCGTTCAAAGTCTTACCTACTATAAAAAATGTAGCAGGAACTTGTTTTTCTTTTAATATATCTAACGCTTTATCAGTAATTCCCGGAGTTACACCATCATCAAAAGTCAAGAATACAACTTTCTTTCCGGTATATTCTTTTTTACTCATAATATAATCTCTAATTTCAGCAGTATCATAAGCATAAGCGTCTGCAGATTTTATATGATTTCCAGATTCTGCAAAGTCAATTCCACTTGGATTAGATTTTTCTTGTTCTTTTTCAACTTCAGTTTTCTTTTCAGTAGCATTATCATCTGATTTTTTAGTATCGTCTTTTTTAATCTGATTTTGTGTTTTATTTTGATTTAAAACTCCTAAAACATATTTACCACCTAAAAAAGAAAAAAGAGCCAAGAAAACTGCACATATAATTACAAAATTTTCTTTTCTTCTCTTTCTCTTCTTTCTCTCTCTCATTCTTCTTGTTCTTTCTTCATTATCTATCATTAAAATTACCTCCTAACCGCCATATTGTTATTATCTATAAGTATATCACATTTACAATTAAGTTGTAAACTCAATTAACATTGTTTAACAGTTTTTTTCAGAATGAAATTATGATATAATAAAATATATGACGAACTAAAAATTTAGTTTAAAAAAATAAATTAAAGGAGTTTTTATGAGAAACATTTATTCAAATCCACTTACAAACAGATACGCAAGCAAAGAAATGAGTTATATCTTTTCAGATGAATTCAAATTTAAAACTTGGAGAAAATTATGGATAACTCTTGCAAAAGGAGAAAAGAGCTTAGGATTAAATATTACAGATGAGCAAATCAAAGAACTTGAATCTTTTAAAGATGATATAAATTTTGAAGTTGCTTTAGAAAGAGAAAAAATTGTAAAGCACGATGTTATGAGTCATGTTTATGCTTATGGAGTTCAATGCCCTAATGCAAAAGGAATTATCCACCTTGGAGCAACAAGTTGTTTCGTTGGAGATAATACAGAACTTATTGTTATGAAAGAGGCTCTTTTGGTTGTTAAGAAAAAAATTATAAATGTTTTAAATTTATTAAAAACTAATGCCTTAAAATATAAAAAAATTCCTACTCTAGCATATACTCACTTTCAACCTGCACAACCTACAACAGTTGGAAAAAGATTAACATTATATATGCAAGATTTACTTATAGACCTTGAAGAATTGAATTTCATCTTAGAAAATCTAAAACTTCGTGGAGCAAAAGGAACAACAGGAAGTCAAGCATCTTTTATGGAACTTTTCGATAATGACGAAGAAAAAGTTAAAAAACTTGATAATTTCATAGCACAAGAAATGAATTTCAAAGGAGTTTTTGCAGTTTCAAGTCAAACATACACAAGAAAAATCGACAGTAAAATTTTATTTTTACTATCAAATATAGCACAATCTGCTCACAAATTTTCAAACGATTTAAGACTTTTACAACATTTAAAAGAAATAGAAGAACCTTTTGGAAAAAATCAAATCGGCTCATCAGCTATGCCTTATAAAAGAAATCCAATGAAATCAGAAAGAATCGGTGCATTATCAAACTTTGTAATTTCAAATGTAATAAACCCTTCTATGACTTTCGCTACACAATGGTTTGAAAGGACTTTAGACGACAGTGCAAACAAAAGACTTTCAATCTCTCAAGGATTCTTAGCGATAGACGGAATATTAGAACTCTATGCAAATGTAGTTGACGGAATGGTAGTTTATGAAAAAGTAATCGAAAAACATTTAATGGCTGAATTACCTTTTATGGCAAGTGAAAACATAATGATGAACCAAGTTAAAAAAGGTGGAGACAGACAAGAACTTCACGAAAGAATTAGAGAACTTTCACAAATAGCAGGTAAAAATGTAAAAGAAAAAGGACTTGAAAATAATTTATTAGAATTAATAAAAGATGATGAATTTTTTGACATAAACGAAGATGAACTTGAAGAAGTCTTAGACCCTTCAAAATACATCGGAAGATGCCCATCACAAGTTGATGAATTTATAGAAAATGAAGTCAATCCCGTATTAGAAAACAACAAAAATTTAATTGAAGAAATAAAAGAAATAGAAATTTAAAAAACGCTCCACTCGGAGCGTTTTTAATTTTCAATAATATCTCTAAAACTTACTTGCATCAACAGAATTTAAGTATTCTTCTATTGGTTCAACAGCTTTTTTGATAGTTCCGTCAATAAATGGGTTTTCTAAGTTTGCAACTTCAAGTAATTGTAAGAATGGTTTTGTTCCACCTGTTTTGCAAAGTCTTAAATAATCAGCAAAAGCAGATTTGTGGTCTTTTCTATCCTTATTCCAGAATTGGAAAGCACAAACTTGAGCCAAAGTATAATCTATATAGTAAAATGGCATTTGGTAAATATGTCTTTGTCTAAACCAGAATCCACCTTCTTCAAGAACTTTTATTCCTGCATAATCTCTATGTGGTAGATATTTCTTTTCCAATTCTCTATATTTTTCACGTCTTTCCTTTGGAGAAAGTTCAGGGTTTTCATAAACGATATGTTGGAATTCATCAACTAACGCACCATAAGGTAAGAACATTAGACAATGAGCAATATGATTATATCTAAACTTGTCAGCCTCTTCTTCAAAGAATAAATCCATCCAAGGCCAAGTAAAAAATTCCATACTCATTGAATGAATTTCAGCTGATTCCATTCCTGGCCAAGTATATTCAGGAATATAATCCCTTGATGAAAAAACTTGGAAAGCATGTCCTGCCTCGTGAGTCAAAACTTCAACATCATGAGTTGTACCATTGAAATTAGCAAAGATAAAAGGACTTCTCCAATTTCTTAAGTAAGTACAATATCCACCAGCAGCCTTTGTTCCCTTTGAATCCAAGTCAAATAAATCTTTTGTTTTCATAAAGTCAAAAAATTCTTTTGTTTCAGGAGAAAGTTCACTATACATTTTTTCTGCTCTTTCAACTAACCATTTTTCTTCACCGTGCGGAGCAGGATTTCCTGTTTTAAAGAAAATTGGTTCATCATAGAAAGTCAACTTATCAACACCAATTCTCTTGCTTTGTTCTTCTCTTAACTTATTACAAATAGGAACAATAGTTTCTAAAATTTGTTTTCTATAACCTTCAACATCTTTAGCATTATAGTCAACTCTTCCCATTTTTTTGTAACCAAGCTCGATAAAGTTTTTATAGCCAAGTTTTTTAGCCATTCTATCTCTTATCTTAACAATCTTATCATAAATTTCGTCTAACTTTTCAGTTTGTTCTTCATAAATTTCTGAAATAAGATTTGTAGCTCTTCTTCTAGTTTCAGCATCTGAATCTTGAGAATATTTGCTAAGTTGAACAATATTTAATTGTTCTCCATTCCATTCTTTTGAACAAGCAGATAAAAGTTTTTGATATTCCATAACAACTTTTGATTCTTCAACTAAATCTTCCATAATTGAAGGATTAAAAGTTAATAAATAATTTTCATATTTTTGGAATAAATAAACACCAAACTCTTCTTCTAATTCTTTTCTAAATTTACTATTAACAAAAGCTCTAACATATTCAACTTCAGCCTCTTGAACTCTTGGATAATTTTCTTGAATAAATTGCATTTCCTTATCAAAAAATTCATCTTTAGTATCAATAGAATTTTTTATATTTGCTAAAGTTATCATACTATCAGTAGTTCCACTAACTTCATTAAGTTCATTATAAGTTGCAATAGCTTTATCACTTGTATTAGCATTTACAAGTCTTTGAGTCAAAGCTCTAATATCAGCTATAAGCTTTTCAAAATCAGGACGAACATAATTATAATCGCCAAATTTTAAATCTAAATTTTCTTTATTCATACTTCCCTCCTAAATAATTAATCAACAATAATATTCTAACACATTTTAAGTATAAAAAATAGTCTCATAAAGATTTAAATTTAAAAAAGGAATTACAAGCGTAATTCCTTTTAAAATTATCTTTTTAACATCATTGCGTATGGTTCCCAAGGGTCAATTTTGATTGATTCTTCTTCTAAGCCTTTTAACCATTTTTCGTCAACGAATTTTTTGTCAACTATTGCTGAAATATTTTCATTTGTAAACCAAGAGTCGCTCATTGAGAATATTCCTTTATCTCCAATTTCATCTCCCCAAGAGTTTTCAACTTGCCATTTTATTGGATTTCCATTTTCGTCTAAATCAACTCCAACAAAAGTCATTGCATGAGTTAAATCTGTATATCTGTAATCAATTCTGTCTGCTTTTGAAAACTCTCCAAGTTCTGTTAAAGTTTCATCATAGTTGAATAAGTCTTTATCCATTATTCCTAATTTTCTATCACAATTTTTCATAACATCACAAGCAAACCAAACAGCCTCTCCGGCTTTAAGTGATGCTATAATCGCTTTTTTAATTTCTTCTTGTGGAACATTTAGTGATGCAACAGGATTTCCTTCCCTAACTGATTTGAAATATTTTAACTCAATCTTTTTACCAAATGGATATTTTCCTCTTGGGTCTTCGATTAAGTCAACCTTAGTTGCAAAGTAATCACCAACATATTCTTCATAAAATTTCATCGCAGTAAGATTTGTAATCTTTTGGAATTTATCATCTTTATCCATATATTCAAAGTCAAAAGTTTCCGGTAATTTTCCTAAAACTTTTGTACAAATGTTATAAACTTCATAAAGAGTTTCTTCTTTTAATTTTCTTAACTCCTCAACAGTTGCACCATTTAAATGAGCTTTTCTCATATTCATAGCAGTTCTCTTTAGTCTAACATTGATTTGTTCAACAAAAGCCTCTGAATTTGATGAGCTGAAAGTTTCAGGCATAACTGATTTAGGAACAATACCATATTTTGAAATTAAATCATCAAAACATTCAAAAAAGTTTCCATCATCTGCACCAAGGTCTAACAAACAATCCATAAGTCTTGTTCCAAGTGGTTCATCTATATGTTCAATCATAAGTTCTAAGAAGTTGTTTGATTTTTCCATTTTATCCATAAAGAAAAGATAAACTTGTGAAAATTCAAAAGTTTTTAAATTTAATTTTTCCATAACTTTTAATCTCAAAACATTAAGTCCTGAGAACATCCAACAACGGCCTGATTTCTTTTGATTTGTTATTTCAGCTTTCTTTACACTATCTGAAAATTTAAAATTATGAAATCTTAAAACGTCATTATTAAGAGAACTTTCTTGAATTCCAGTTCTAGCAATCGCATTTGAAATAACTCTACTTGTAGCATCGTTTTCAAAACGATTTTTAAAATTTTTCATCATTTCATTTGTTACCATTTTATTCCCTCCATATTTTATATTTTTAACACAACTATAATAGCACAACAAAATCATTATTTCAATAGATTTCTAGAATTAATTGATATTTTTTATCGATTATTTGTATTATTAGAAAAAATTATATTTTTATAATACAAATATCAAAAAAAATATTTACTAATGTCGTTTTATATGTTACAATTCTATCGTAAGAAATTTTATTAACTAATTTTTTCTTATATTTTATTTTAGGAGGTTTACTATGAAAAAGAAATTCATAGCA
>NZ_KQ960150.1:45922-48013 GCF_001553085.1 Parvimonas sp. KA00067
TTTACTATGAAAAAGAAATTCATAGCACTATTATTAGTTGTATCTAGCATCGCTGTAAGTACAAATTTAACTTCAGCCAACGAAGTCAATCTAGTCAAAGAAGAAACTGTTGTAGAAAAAGAAAACAAAGAACCAGTAATTGTGTTGAGAAGAGAATCCGATTGGGGTGAAGAAAATTATGGAAATTGGAAAGAAATAGCAAAACACCCTGAAAATTACAAAAAAGTAACAGCTTGTATGTTAAAAAAAATGGCACTTTTGGGAATAGACTTTTCTGTTCAAGAAGTGTTAGGAATGTTAGCTACAGGTTCAGCAATATATTATTTAGGAATTAAAGCTGTTATAGCTTTAGGCTCATGCTTATTTGGGTAAATTAATATGGACTATTTAATTTTAAAAAGAATATGTATTATCTGTATAACATTATTTCTAGCATTTATAATCAGAAAAAAAAATAATATTAAAAATATCTATATTAAATACTTAATTTTTTCAATATTTTGTTTTACAATTAATTATTTTGGTAAATTTATGACTTTAAAATCATTAATTATATATTATATATACTCTACCGTTCTGTTTTTCGCTGTTAGATATATATGTGAAAAGTCAAGTAAAAATGAAAAGAATAAAGAAGATAATTAAAACTTTTAATACTATATTAGTTTGCTTTTTATTTTTATTTTGTATTTCAAGTTGTAAAAATCACGAAACACAAAATACTCAACAAAATCAAAAAGAAAATTTATATATACAAAAAATATCTGTAAACAAGTTAATAGAAATAATTGATACTTTTTATCGATTATTTGTATTATTAGAAAAAATTATATTTTTATAATACAAATATCAAAAAAATATTTACTAATATCGTTTTATATGTTACAATTCCATTGTAAGAAATTTTATTAACTAATTTTTCTTATAATATTTTATTTTTTGGAGGTTTACTATGAAAAAGAAATTCATAGCACTATTGTTAATTGCATCAACTTTTGCTACAAGTTCAAGCTTAATCTTAGCAAAAGAGACAAATTTAATCAAATAAGAAATCGTTTTAGAAAAAAATAAGCAAAAACATATTGTTATGCTTAGAGAATCTGATTGGGGTGATGATTAATTATGGATATAGAATTTTTAAAAAACTTTATACTACCAAAATTAAGTATAATTTACATCATTGTTATGTTATTATTAATCAGAAAATTTAAGCTGATAACAAATCCTATTAAAATTATAATAGCGTCAAGTTCAATGGTGTTTGTATTTAATTATTTTGTATTGTGTAATAGTTTAAAATACTCTTTGATAGAAACTTTATGTCTAACACTTATTGCAAATATTCCTTTTTCTAAAAATACATTTAAGAGCAAGTAATAAAATGAAAAAATATAATTTAAAAAAATTTTTATACCTAACTTAATTTTACAAATGTACAAAAGGAAAATAAATTTAAAAAATTTTAAAATATACAACGTTTTATGTTGACATTAAACCATTTTTTTGATACACTTTATTAAACTAAATAAATTTAGTTAGGAGGGTTTTATTATGAAAAGTCCATTCAAAAGGATATTCTTGTTTTCTATTTTAATTCTATGTTCTTGTAGTAGTATAAAAAATGATAAAACATTTGTATCTGACAAAAATTTAAATGAAACTGGATTTTATATTATAAGTAATCCGGTTCCAAAAAAAGTGGTAGATTATGCAAAAGATTTGTTTACTAAAGAAAATCTTGATACAATAAAAAAAGACAATACTAGCGATTTAATATTATCTGAACCTTATTCTATAAAAGAAAAACATTTTTCGTTTTTAATTTTACAAAATGGAAAAAGTATTGGAAAAATTTTAATTATTAAAAAAGAAAATAAATTGACATACCAAATTTCACGAGGATATTTTGATGACGAATTAAATAATATGTTATTAAAAAATGGTATATATGAATTAAGTTTTGAAAAAGAAGAAGAATGGGAACGTTCAAAACCAATATTTAAAAAACACGATACAATTCCAAAAAATAAAATTATATATAATATAAAAAATTCAATAAAAAAAATAAAAAATTAGTTTTAAAACAAAAAA
>NZ_KQ960150.1:48113-60827 GCF_001553085.1 Parvimonas sp. KA00067
AAATAAAAAATTAGTTTTAAAACAAAAAATAATGTTCACATAGAACATCATTTCAGAGCGCATACAAAGCATTAGTTTTGTCTGTGCTTTTTTTATTATTTCTTTTCCGAATGTGGTATCTTATCATAAAAATCATATCCTAAAAACCATCTGTATGCTACATTTACCTCTATTTTTCTTATTGTTTGACACATACTTTTTTTTTCAAAAATATATTTTAAAAATATTATTTTAAAAAGCACTATTGGGTCATACTTGGTCTCATTATCTAAACAATATTTATCTTCTATTAAATCATAACTAAAAAAGCGCCAATGATTTCTCATTGACACCTTTGTCATCAGTCTGAAGCTGTGATTACTCACAGCTTAGTATTTCTTCTATTTTGTTATGAACTAAATCTAAATTAGCTTTAGAATCAGAACTAAAAGGTATAACCAGATTCATATCTTTTACACCTAAAGTTTCTCTAACAATTTTTAAATGTTTATTCCATTGACCTCTTGAAATCTTATCGGCTTTTGTCGCAATAACATAACCACTGAAACCATATTCTAAAAGCCAATTATACATCATTACATCTTCCTTGCTCGGTGCATGTCTGATATCTACAACAAGTATAACTTCACACAAATTTTCTCTGTTTGAAAGATAAGTTTCAATAATTGTTCCCCATTTTTCCTTTTCACTTTTTGAAACTTGTGCATATCCATAACCGGGTAAATCGACCAATCTAAACTCATCATTTATTTTGTAAAAATTTACCGTTCTTGTTTTTCCGGGCTTAGAACTTGTTCTAGCTAAGTTTTTTCTATTTATAAAAGCATTTATAAAACTTGATTTTCCTACATTACTTCTTCCGGCAAATGCGACTTCTTTCAAATCAGAGTTAGGATATTGTGAAATAATCGCAGCTATTTGTTCTAATTCACTTGAAATTATTTTCACTTTACACCTCTTTTTCTAAAACTAAGTCTAACACTTCACAAACATCAGAAACAGGATAGATATTTAAAGTTTCTCTAATATCTTCAGGAATTTCTTCGATATCTACTTCATTTTCCTTTGGAATAATTATATTTTTTATTCCATATCTATTTCCAGCAAGAATTTTTTCTTTAAGACCACCAATAGCAAGAACTCTACCTCTTAAAGTAACTTCTCCTGTCATCGCAAATTGTCTATTAACTTTTCTGTTTGTAAGAGCACTTACGATTGCAGTTGTCATTGTTATCCCTGCAGATGGACCGTCTTTCGGTACAGCACCTTCAGGAACGTGAATGTGAATGTCTTTTTCTTTATAAAAGTCCTCATTGATATTAAATTTATCAGCTTTACTTCTTACAAATGAAATTGCAGTCATCGCTGATTCTTTCATAACATCACCAAGTTGTCCGGTAAGTTGTATCTTTCCGGTGCCTTTAACAATATCTGTTTCTATTGTTAAAAGTTCTCCTCCGACTTCTGTCCAAGCTAAACCATTTACAAGTCCAACTTTATCTTCTTTTTCCAAAACGTCATCGTGATATTTTTTCTTTCCTAAGAAATCAACAAGATTTTTAGAATTCACTATAACCTTTTTAGTCTTCTCTGAAACCAAAAGTACAGCCGATTTTCTTATAACTTTTTCTATCAGTCTTTCCAAGTTTCTAACTCCTGATTCCCTAGTATAATAACGAATCATATCTCTAACTGCATCAGCTTTTATATCAAGCATTCTCTTAGTTATAGAAAAGTTTTTAAATGCCTTCGGAATTAAATGGTCGATAGCAATTTTTTCCTTTTCGTCATAAGTGTAACTTGAAACGGGTATAACTTCCATTCTATCAAGCAATGGTGATGGAATTGTAGAAGTTGTATTTGCAGTAGTAATGAACATAACTTTTGACAAATCAAAAGGAATATTTATATAGTTATCTGTAAATTTATTATTTTGCTCAGGGTCAAGAACTTCAAGTAATGCGCTTGAAGGGTCGCCTCTAAAATCATTTGAAACTTTGTCTATTTCATCAAGCAACAATACAGGATTGTTTACTTTACATTGTTCTAACAAATTCAAAATTTTGCCCGGCATTGCTCCGACATAAGTTCTTCTATGACCTCTTATCTCACTTTCATCATGCAGTCCACCAAGCCTCATAGAAACAAATTCTCTATTCAAAGACTTTGCAATAGATTTTGCGATAGAAGTTTTACCAACTCCCGGAGGGCCAACTAAACAAATGATTGAACCTTTTTGATTGTTTGAAATCTGTCTTAAAGCTATCGACTCAACAATTCTATCCTTAACATCTTTAAGTCCAAAATGTTCCTTATCTAAAATTTTTCTAGTATAATTAACATCTAATTTTTCTTTTTTTGATTTTTTCCAAGGAAGTGCCACTATCTTATCAAGATAATTTCTAATTACATTTCCTTCAGGAGAGCCTGACGGAATTTCTGAAAGTTTTCTAATTTCTTTAAATAACATTTCCTCAATATTTTCGTCAAAACCAAAGCTCATTATTGCATTTGCATATTCATCAAGCTCTGAGCTTAAATCTTCTCCATCCCCAAGTTCTTCTTTTATTACATTTAGTTGTTCTCTTAAATAATATTCCCTTTGATTTTTATTAAGTCTTGATGAAACCTTTCTTGACAATTTTTCTTCAAGGAAAGATAACTCTATTGAATTTTGTAAAATTTCATAAAGTTTTTCAAGCCTTTGACGCATATCAAAAATTTTGAAATTTTCAAAATGCTCATCATCAGACAATCCCATTATATAACTTGCAACATTATTTGTGAATTTATCCATATTTAAAGAAACTTGAACACTAACTTCCGTATCAACATCTAAATGTCTTTTCTTAGTTGTGTAGTCTTCAAAAGCACCTTCAACCATATTTCTAAGAGTTAATAATTCAGCATCTTCACTCTCAACTTCATTGTAATAATATTCTTCAACATCTGCTCTTAAAAATCTACCGTCATCATAAATTTTCTTTGCCTTACATCTGCAAATACCCTCAGCTAAGACTCTAGTAACACCGTTATTCATCTTCAAAATTTGCTTAACGATAACAACTGTTCCCATTTCATATAAATCTTCAGCTTTAGGGTCCTCAGTTCTAATATCTTTTTGAGTAAAAACAACTAGAATAGAATCTTTTTTCAATGCAGTTTCTATTGCATCAATAGATTTTTTTCTTCCAGCATCAAAATGAACAACAGAATATGGGTAAATCCAAAGACCTCTAAGTGCAAGTACAGGTCTATTTAATTTTTCTTCAATATTAAAATTTATATTGCTCATAAATATTTTCCTTTATTCTTTACTTTCTTTAAAAGCTAAAACAGGCTTTGATTCTCCTAAAATAACTTCTTTTGTAACAGTACATTTCTCAACATCTTTTTCAGAAGGTAAATTGAACATAGTATCTAAAAGAGAATTTTCTATAACAGCACGAAGTCCTCTTGCTCCTGTTTTTCTTTCAAGAGCAATCCTTGCAATCTCTTTTATAGCCTCTTGTTCAAAATCAAGTTTTACATTGTCCATTGAGAAAAGCTCTTTATATTGTTTAATAAGCGCATTTTTTGGTTCTTCTAAAATTCTAACTAAAGAATTTTCATTTAAGCTTTCTAAAGTTACAATCATAGGTATTCTACCTACAAATTCAGGTATCAAACCATATTTTAACAAATCTTCAGGTCTTAAGTTTTTGATTATTTCAGAAAAATCATCAAGTTTTTCCGATTTAACTTCTGCACCAAAGCCCATTGATTTCTTTTCTAATCTCGATTTTAAAATTGATTCAATTCCTTGAAAAGCTCCTCCAACGATAAATAAAATATTTGACGTATCAACTTGAATATATTGTTGGTCTGGATGCTTTCTCCCTCCCTTTGGAGGAACATTTGCAACAGTTCCCTCAATAATCTTTAAAAGAGATTGTTGAACACCCTCTCCACTAACATCTCTTGTTATAGACGGATTTTCACTTTTTCTTGTAATCTTATCAATTTCATCAATATATATTATTCCCTTTTCAGCTCTTTCTATGTCGTAATCAGCTGCTTGAACTAATTTTAAAATTATATTCTCAACGTCCTCTCCAACATAACCTGCCTCAGTTAAAGTTGTCGCATCTGCAATAGCAAAAGGAACCTCCAAAACTTTCGCAAGAGTTTGAGCTAAAAGAGTTTTACCACTTCCAGTTGGGCCAACAAGTAAAATATTTGACTTTTGGATTTCAACATCACTTTGGGTATCTCTGTTAATTCTCTTATAGTGATTGTAAACAGCAACACTCAATGCTTTTTTAGCATCATCTTGTTGAATAATGTATTCATCCAAAATTTTCTTTATCTCAACAGGAGTTGGTAATTTTTCCAGTCTTTCTTGTTTCTTTGTTCTTTCTTGATGTTCAAGCATGGAATGACAAATTTCTATACATTCATTACAAATATTAGCGTTAATTCCACTTACTATTTGGTCAACTTCTTCAACTTCTCTTCCACAAAAAGAACATCTGGTATTCTTTTTTTCCAAAATTAACTCCTTAATTTTCTATAACTTCATCAATAATTCCATATTCCTTTGCCTCATGCGCTGTCATATAGAAATCTCTATCTGTATCTTTTTCAATTTTTTCAAGTGGTTGTCCTGTTCTTTTAGCTAAAATTTCATTTAAAGTACTTCTTACCTTTAAAATCTTTTCAGCTTGAATTTTAATATCTTCAGCTTGACCTTGAGCTCCACCAAGTGGTTGGTGAATCATAACATCAGCATTAGGAAGAGCAAATCTCTTTCCTTTTGCCCCTGAAGTTAATAAAAATGCTCCCATACTCGCTGCACGTCCAATACAAATTGTACTTACATCAGGCTTAATGTATTGCATTGTATCGTAAATCGCAAGTCCTGCACTAACAGAACCTCCCGGACTATTTATATAAATTTGAATATCTTTTTTAGGGTCTTCTGATTCTAAAAACAAAAGTTGTGCAACAATCAAATCTGCCATTTGGTCATTCACTTCTCCACTTAAAAATATAATTCTCTCCTTTAAAAGTCTTGAATAAATATCATAAGACCTTTCTCCTCTATTAGTTTGTTCAACTACCATAGGTATAAGTGCCATAATTACCTCCTAATAAAAACCCACCCTTCCACGATGCTTTGCATCGGGTGGGTACCCGGGAACTTTGTTGTTCCACAATAAAAAAATATAGCTTGATAAATGCAAGCTATATTTCAATTAATTATTCTTCAACAGTTTCTTTTTTAGGTTCTTGGAATTTAACAAGACTTACCAAATGATCAACCGCTTTTCTTCTAATTAAACTTGCAGTAATACCTTCTAGACCTTCTCCTGATTTTAATTCCTTCTTAAATCCTTCAAAATCTTTTACTTTCATATTCTTTCCGAATTCATCGATTTCCTTATCAATTTCTTCTTCAGAAACTTCAATATTTTCTAATTTTGCAAAAGCGTCAATAACAAGCTCAGCATTAGCTCTCTTAGTAGCCTCTGGTTTTAACTGTTCTCTAACAGCCTCTTCAGTAGTATTTAACATTTTGAAATAATTATCTAAATCCATATTGTATTGTCTAATTCTACCAGCAAAATCTCTAAAAGCCTTATCAACTTCTTCATTAATCATAGATTCCGGAGCCTCAACATTTGAACTTTCGATAAGAGCATCAATAGCATTATTTTGTTTTTGAACTAATGCATTTCTATCTGCTGATTCAACAAGATGTTTTTTGATGTCTGCTTTATATTCTTCTAATGTATCGAATTCTGAAACGTCTTTTGCAAACTCATCATCTAATTCTGGAAGTTGTTTTTCTTTAATTGAATTTATTTTAACTTTGAAAAGAGCCGCTTTTCCTTTTAATTCTTCTGAATGATATTCTTCTGGGAAAATAACATTAACATCAACATTATCTCCAATATTTTTACCGATTAATTGTTCTTCAAAACCAGGTATAAAAGTATGTGAACCAACAACTAAATCATAATTTTCAGATTTTCCACCGTCAAAAGCAATTCCTTCAACACTACCATCAAAGTCAATATTTACAGTATCCATATCCTTTACAGGTCTATCTTCAACTGTAATTATTCTTGCATTATTTTCTCTTTCTTTATTTACTCTTTCATCAACCATTTCATCAGTTACTTCAAATTTAACATCATCAGCAACTAAATTTTTATAATCTCCAAGTTCTGGAACTGGTCTTAATTCTTGGTCAAACTTAACAACGATAACTTTATCCTTATCAAATTCTTCAATATCAATCTTTGGCATACCACAGATATCTTTACCAATTTCTAATTCTTTAACAGCATCTTCGAATAAATCAGGTAATAATTCATTAACAGCGTCTTCAAAGAAGATTCCTTCTCCATAGTTTAATTCAATAATCTTTCTTGGAGCTTTACCTTTTCTAAATCCAGGAATGTTAAATCTTGATTTCATTTTGTTATAAACTTTATTAATTGAAGCATTAAAAGCCTCTGAACTAATTTCTGATGTAAAAACTACTCTTTTATCATCTCTTGATACTAATTTAGTATTCATCTATATTCCTCCTAATCACTTTATAAAAATTAAAGTTTTAATTTTTTCTATTTACATACCTAAAAAGTATAACATAAAAAAACATATATTTCAATAGATTAAATATATATTCTATCAATTTAGGTCCTTCATCTCCAAATTTTTCATAAACCTTTATTCATTTTCTAATTTGTGAATAATTTATATTATATTTTTTCTCTAAATATCCATATCCTCCTTTACACTCAAAATATTCTTCTACCATTTTCTTTTTCAGTTCAAAACTATATTTTGCCATAAAAAATACCAACCCCATTTAGTTAAATTTTTGGTCTAACTTTTTGGGGTCGGTACAATTTCTCCAACCTTTTACTGTTATGAAATAACAAGATTACCGGGTATCCTCCGACGCAAAGCATCGTGAAATTATTTTGTTCCGAATAATCTATCCCCTGCATCTCCAAGTCCAGGAACGATATAGCTATGTTCATTTAGTCTCTCATCTAATGCAGCTACAAAAATATCCACATCAGGATGATTTCTTTGAACAGCTTCAACTCCTTCAGGAGCAGCAATTATACAAACCAATTTAATATTTTTACAACCTTTTTGTTTTAAAAGTTTTATGGCATCAGAAGCTGAACCTCCTGTTGCAAGCATTGGATCAAGAACTAAAAAATCTCTTTCTTCTGCATCTACAGGTAATTTACAATAATATTCAACAGGTTGTAAAGTTTCAGGATCACGATATAATCCAATATGTCCAACCTTTGCAGCTGGAAGAATATTTAACATTCCTTCAACCATTCCAAGTCCTGCTCTTAAAATAGGAACAACCCCTAATTTTTTTCCGGATAATCTTTTAACCATTGTTTTTTGTAAAGGCGTTTCAATTTCCACCTCATCAGTTTTTAAATCTCTTGTAACTTCATAAGCCATAAGCATTGAAATTTCATTTACCAAAGCTCTAAAATCTTTTCCTCCGGTATTTTTATCTCTTAAATATCCTAACTTATGAGAAATAACCGGATGGTCAAACACTGTTAATTTTGACATATCATTTCCTCCTAAAATTGTGCAAAAATTTTTATTCTATTAATTTTTATCTTTAATATTATATCACAATTACCTTTTAATAATCAAATATCTTTAAAACAAAATTTTTATTAAAAATGTTGAAAAAAAATTTTTTTTATGTTATACTATTTCAGTAATTAAATTTGCCGGCGTGTCGGAACTGGCAGACGAGACAGACTCAAAATCTGTTATCCGCAAGGGTGTGTGGGTTCGAGTCCCACTGCCGGCACCATTTTTATTATCACAAAAAATTATAAAAATTAATTTAGTTCATTAGAAGTAGAGTTTTAACTCTACTTTTTTTGTTGCGATAATTTGTCAAATCAAGTGCAACAAAAAAGCAACACACTTTTTCGTACACTGCTTTTGATTTTATCTATTTTTTAAAAATTCTTTCCAGTATGGTTCGTCTTCATCAAAAATTTCTTTCTCTTCTTTAGTCAAATTATGAGGATAGTCCAAAAATATATTATATATCTTTTTCTTATCGAAACTAAACAAATGCTCTCCTACAACATCCAACTTATCTATCCACCACACTCTGCTTTTTTCATCTTCTTTATAAAAATCAGAATATCCCTCAAGATTGCTTTCTGCAAAGATTGTTGTATCTTCTTCATTTGCATATTTTTCTAAATCTTTATAAAAATCATTTGACACTTCCACCACTTCCCTTTAATTGTTCTCCGCCATTTATGTTTATAAATCCTAAAATCTTTTCAAATTCTTCATTATTTTTTAAACTATCAACATCTATTAAAATGCTATCCGCTTCAACTTTCCCCATATATTTTATATTATGACTTTTCTTGCAACCAAACCTTTTTTAATACATTGTTATTTCATAGTTGCTTCTACGTTATTTAATTATTTGATACCAAAATCTTCAACATTAAACCCTCTGCCTTCTAAATCATTTTTTATCATATCTATACATTGTGTATAACCATCTAAAAGACCTATATTATAATCTGTTTTTATATTTAATTCTTTGTCTAATTCTGTTTTTCTCTGAACAATTCGTTCAATTATACTTATCAAAGTATCTTCACTGAATTGCCAACTTATATCATTATTTTTCATTTTTCCTCCTTATTTCTTTCCGTATTTCATAAATAGAGTTTTCAAAATTTGATATTTCATTTTTCCAGTGTTTTATTCTTCCTCTTCTAATTTCTATTGAAACCTCATTCCAGTCTGAATAAAATTTTTCAGGATTTTTTATTTTTTCTTTATGTTCTTCAACTTGCTTTTCTAAATTCTTTATACCCTTTTCTAATTGAAATATTATTTGTTTTTTGATGTCTTTTTCAGAAAATAATCGCAAATTCATTCTTAAAGAAGATTTTTCAATATTTCTTCTTTCTATTATTTCCTTGATTTTATCATCTTTTTCAATATCTTTCCACTTTTTATTCCGAACATTTTGTTTCCTTCCGTCTGCCGGCACCATTTCAACTAATATTTTATGTTAGTTTTTTTTACAAAAAAGGTATATCGATTAAGACATACCTTTTAAATTACTCTACATTATTCATTTTTTCTCTACAAGTTTTTTCGATTAAATCTAATTTATCAACACTTTCTTGTTCTGTTTTTCCGATTGTATAAATATATAATTTAATCTTAGGTTCTGTTCCTGATGGTCTTAATGCATACCAAGAGCCGTCATTCAAATAATATTTCAAGCAATTTTGTTTTGGAAAATCTAAATATCCATCTTTAAAGTCAACTATTTCCTTTAAAGAAATTTCTTTCATTTCTTTAATCGGATTTTCTCTAAAGTCCTCCATCATTCTTCCAATTCTTGCTTCTCCTTCAATTCCTTCAAGTTCAAGAGAAATTTGTCTTTCATTATAATATCCAAACTCTTCATAAATATCATTTAAAACTTCTAATAAACTCTTTCCTTGCTTTTTGTAATATCCTGCCATTTCGACAACCATCATTGATGCACCAACAGCGTCTTTATCCCTTACAAATGTTCCATAGCAGAAACCGATGCTTTCTTCATAACCAAAAACATAATTCTTTTCTTTAGTTATATCATATTCATTTGTCTTTCCACAAATATTTTTAAAGCCCGTTAATGTTTCAACTGTATCTATTCCATATTTTTTAGCTATCGCTCTTGATAAATCTCCGGTTACGATTGATTTTACTAAAACAGGATTTTCTGGCAAGTTTTTAAGTGCATATCTTTGTGAGAAAATGTAGTATGATAATAAAGCACCAATTCTATTTCCATTTAAGAATACATATTCTCCATTTTTATCTCTAACTTCAAGAGCAACTCTGTCGCAATCAGGGTCAGTTGCGATTAAAATATCAGCTCCTACTTCTTTACCTAAATTTTCTGAATAAAGAAATGCTTTAGGAACTTCAGGGTTTGGATAACCGACAGTTGTAAATTCAGGGTCAGGTAATTCTTGTTCCTTAACTACAAATACATTTTCAAAACCTCTTCTCTTTAAAACTTCTCTAACAGGTAAATTTCCAACACCGTTTAATGGAGTATAAACAACTTTAATATCCTTATCAACATTTTCGTCGTTTATAGTTAAATTTAAAACTTCTTTTTTATATTCTTCTTCAACTGATTCATCAATAAAACTCGCCATTCCACTTTTGATTGCCTCTTCAAAAGGAATTTGTTTAACATCTTCAAATTTTTCGATTTTTTCCATATGAGCAGAAATTTGATTTGCAATGTCGTCAAGAATTTGTGAGCCCTCTTTCCAGTATGCTTTATATCCGTTATATGCCTGTGGATTATGACTTGCAGTAACCATTACTCCTGCCATACAATTTAATTTTCTAATTGCATAAGAACACATCGGAGTCGGTCTTATCCCTTTATAAATATACGATTTAATTCCATTACCTGCCATTATTGAACAAGTAAGTTCAGCAAACTCTTTTGAGCCATATCTAACATCGTAACTTATTGCAACTCCTCTTTCAATAGCTTCTTTTCCATGGTCAATAATTGTATTTGCAAGAGCTTGTCCTGCCTTTGAAACCATATACTTATTCATTCTGTTTGTTCCTGCACCAAGTTTACCACGAAGTCCAGCAGTTCCAAACTCTAAAACTTTGTAAAATCTATCCTTAATTTCTTCTTCATTATCTTTTATTGAAAGTAAATCCTTTTTTGTTTCTTCATCAAAAAAATCATTATTTAACCATTCTTCATAAACTTTTTTATAATCTATCATAATTCCCTCCTAAAATTTACATACTCTCAGTATATTTTACATCAATCAATATTTTTTTTCAATATATTTTTGATAAAAAAAATACTACTCAAAAAAGTAGCATTTTTAAAACTATACAATTATACAAATTATAATAATTTGATCTATTTATTTTTATTATTTTTATTATTTTTAATAAATAACGTAATAAGAAAAAATGGAAACCAAGATAACATAAAGTCAACATAAAGAGCATTAACTGAAAGTAATGAATAAAAAAGTCCTTTTGTTTCTTTAAAATTGTCCATAAAAATTTTACCATGATCTACTTTAAAATAAAAAACATTATGCAAGTATTCAGTATCAAACTTTCCATATCCAATATAATAAAAAATTTCAAAAAATATTATAAACGTCGCGATAAAAAAAACAAACGTTAAAATTGGTATTAAAAAATCTTTAAAAAAATTACTTTTTAAAAATTTAAATTTGCTATTATCTATTTTTTTCATCAAAAATTTACTTGCAAAAAATATAATAAACAAAATAAACAAACAAATTATAATATTATAAAATACAACTATTTCTTTATTATATTTAAAAGAATCCAAATACTTACTTATCTCATAAAAACTTAAAAACAACAAAAATATAGCCGTAATAATAATTTCAAAATCATTTGTTTTTTTTATCATCTAGTTGCACCCTCTTCCATCGATACAATATCCATTACTATCAAACTTAAACCATTGTGAATTAATCTCTCCCCATCGATCTGCATATGCACCATAATCTCCCGGTATATGATACATCCATTTTCCATTTATTTTTTTCCAACAACTTGAGTCTTCTGGAACATAAGCCCAATCAGAATCAATATAATACCAAGGTTCTCTTACAATTAAATCATAAGGATTTACCCCATATTCCTTATCTGTATGTTTTAATATTTTTCCTTTACTCCATCCGAAAAAATATTTTTCTTTAACTGTAATTTTCGAAAAATTCCTTCCTTCTTTTGTTTTAAAATTATGAATATAATATATTATACTACGCCCATATTATATTACTTTCCCATAAAAAATACAATCATTTTATTATATTTTTTCTTATGGATAAATATTATATTTATCCCATATTGTAAAATTAAGTTAGTGTCGGTAGTGATAGAAAAAAACAGTAAACCTTTTTTGATTTACTGTTCCTATGTTAGTTTTATTAAGTTATAAGCTACACAAACAAATATTTACCTATATCTCTATAAAAGCGTCAAAATGTAGCCGTCTATTACAGCAATTAGCAAATACATTACGAAACCTCTAACAAATGCTTCTATATGTTTTTTCGGATTTTGATAAAATTTCTTGTCTGGTATTTTACTCAAGCGGATACGCTTTGTATTTCGCCACCACAAAAGGTCTATGACTAACAAATCGAAAATATTCAACCCCTGCCCCATAATGCTTAAGTACAAAAAATTATTAAAGAAGTTATCTTCTTTGATAAAGAGACCCAAGAAAAACAGAATTACTGAAAATAATAATAGGTTGAATATAAACGTAATAAATTTATTATGTTTATTGAACTTCCCTTGATACTCCAAAATATTATTTATCTGATCCTGCACTTCATCCGGATATGAAGAATAACTTTTTAAATTCTTCTCGTCTGTACCAGTTCCGATATAGCAAAGTAAGAAAAATACAATACATAAAATTACTGTTTCAACCGCTACCACCATTTTGTTCCACCTTACCTTCAAATTTATCTTCCTAAAAAGCCAACAAACAAAGCTTGAATTATAGCTATAATAGGGACAAGCAAAAATGGAACTAACAAAAAATGTTCCCAAATTGCCAAATGTTTCATCCAATTCTTGAATTCATAATCCTTG
>NZ_KQ960150.1:60927-140077 GCF_001553085.1 Parvimonas sp. KA00067
ATCGTATTTATCTTTTTCTCTTGTTTTGTCATTTGTTTCGGAGCTGTTTTCTGGATAGCCTTTGGATAGGAATCAAAAAACAATCTTGGATTTATTAGTACCAAACTAGCCACTATTCCATTAAAAATAGCTGCTATTGCAATTCCGTCAAGAATTGCTCGTATGAAATCCATAAAATCAACCTCCTTCATATAATCCTAATTTTTCACATCGGATTCTTAGTCTTATCTCCAACAATCCAGTAATCACATATTTCTCCCCCGGATGCTAATGTCTGTTTTCTATGAAGAACTGCTTTCCTTTTCTCAAATACAATGTGGTCAATATCACAGCACAAAGGCAATAAATCAAGATAACCATTTTCTCTAGCAAATTTTTCCATAGGACACCTTGTAAAGTGATAATAGAAGCCATCCTTATGAAGATTTTTATCAAAATTAAAATCCCATGTATTATTCTTATATTTCTGATGTTTATCTGCCCATTCTCTCATTTTATACATTTGTCCGGCAAATTTTTCCATATCTTTAGGATTATTTAAATCAAATCTACTTATAGCTTTGTTAATTAATTTATTATTTAAAAATTCAACGATTACTTCTTTAAAATCATCTATCTTAAAATCGCCCGCTCTGCATACAGCCATAAATACATAGCCTAAGTAAATATTACCTGACATAGGATTATTCGCACCAATATCTTCGGTCTTTTCAATCATTTGTTTATATAGACTACGTGCCTTTTTTAAGCTTTCCATAGTTTTATTCTTGCCAAATTTTCTAACCATTGGTCTTTTCAAAAATAAACTCATTAAATTAAAATACATACCTTTATATTTCACTAAAATCGCCCCACTAATTTTTCTACAAGTTTAGATTCATATTTTTTTCAAAAATTATTACACCAACCAGACATCTAACAGCCAAAAGTTAGCCAAAATTAACTAATGATATTATAGCATTTTTAAGGCTTTTTTTCTACTCGCTCGCTACTATTTCCATTAGAATGTATTACCTTAAACAGCTTATCTTGAAATGTTTCCTTACTCTTTTTATCAAAATATATCTCTGTTACAATAGTTAATTATAAACTCTTTTTTTCAACAAAAAAACAATTTAATTTCACCATAGTTACTTCTGTTTGATTATAAAAATGGAACTATGGTATAATTAAATTCACATTAATTCAGTATAAAAAATAATTTAATTTCACCATAGTTACTTCTGTTTGATTATAAAAATGGAACTATGGTATAATTAATAAGTAAGTAATTAAACAAAATAAATATGAGGTGATTAAATGAGATTTGTTTCTTGGAATGTAAATGGGCTTAGAGCTTGTATTAAAAAAGGATTTTTAGATTATTTTAACGATATTAATGTAGATTTTTTCTGTTTACAAGAAATTAAAATGAGTGAAGGACAACTTGACCTTGAACTTGATGGATATGAAACTTTTTATAATTATGCACAAAGAAAGGGATATAGTGGAACTGCTATTTTCACTAAACACAAACCTTTAAGTGTAAAGTATGGAATGGGAATTGAAGAACACGACAATGAAGGCAGACTTATAACTTTAGAATATGATGATTTCTTTTTAGTAACTTGCTATACTCCAAATTCAAAGCAAGAACTTTTAAGACTTGATTACAGAATGGTTTGGGAAGATGCATTTAGAGAATATCTACATGAATTAAATAAAACTAAATCTGTAATTGTATGTGGCGACTTAAATGTTGCTCATAAGGAAATTGACCTTAAAAATCCAAAGACAAACAGAAAAAATGCCGGTTTCACAGATCAAGAAAGAGAAAAAATGTCTATTCTTTTAGATAGTGGCTTTACAGACACTTTTAGATTTTTCTATCCGGATAAAGAAAATGAATACAGTTGGTGGAGTTACTTCGGCAAATCAAGAGAAAGAAATACAGGTTGGAGAATCGACTATTTTCTAACTTCAAAAGATATGGATAACAGACTTGTAGATGCACAAATTCATCAAAGCATTTTAGGTAGCGATCATTGCCCTGTTTACTTAGAAATAAAATAAATTAAAAAAGGCTATTGCAAAACGCAATAGTCTTTTTCTATTCAACAATTTTTAATTTTATATTGTTTTTGTCTTCAACTTCAACATAATTATTTTCTTTTACATAATCAATCAAAACTTCAGCAATATCTCTTGTATCTTCTTTTAAAGTTTTAAGCTCAGGAAAAAAAGAAAAATTTCCACCACCTGTTGCTCTATAATTATTCAATACAAGTTTATATTTTTTGTCTAAAATTAACTCTTCTCCATCTACTTTTACATCTGTTACGAAATTTGTACCATTTTTTGAAATGTTCATTGTATATTCTATTCCGTCAAGCATGTCGTAATTATACATTTCTCTTTTAGGATATAAAAATTTAGGATTTATATCAATTTCATTATCTTTAACAATCCAGTATGTCGATAATTGTGTTAAATAGTCTAAAATATTTTGTCCACTCATTTCTTTTAGAACTAATGTATTTGGGAATGGATAATTTAAAATTATATCTCTATATCTTAATTTTTTACCAAAACCGGGCATTACTTCAAAAAGACAACAAGCAGAAATATCTGCACCCATAGTTTCTTTTTGAATTTTGTTTATAAAAGTTGTAATTGAATGTTTTTCAAGTTGTGCTTTTTTTATATCGGAAATATACATTTCTTTGTTACAACTTCCAATTTCAATATCTAACCATTTTTCCGTTTCATTTAAAATCTCTTTAAATTTTTCTTCCACTTCAGTATCTATTTCATATCCTGAAATGTCTTTTATATTTACAGAAATTTTATCGTCAAACACAATTTCCATACAAGTTGAACAACCGTCTGCACATTGTATTACGAGTGTATCTTTTATCTTACCTGTTAGAGTCCTATGTTGATGTCCTGTAACTAAAACATCTATTCCGGAAATTTTATCACAAATCTCATAGCCGACATTTTCTCCTGTCAAGTTTTCAGTAGGATTTCCACTTTCTAAATCTCTTTCAAAGCCCCCATGATAAAATACAACTACATAGTCAACCTTATCTCTAACATATTCAACAGAATTTTTTACAGTTTCAAAAACATTTAAAACCTCTAAATTTTCTAAATTTTTAGGATTTTCCCAATGGTCAATATAATCAGTCACAACTCCAATTAATGCAACTTTTTTATTATCTATTTCAACTATATCTGTTCTTCCAAGATTTTCATTTTTATATTTTACATTGCAAGTAATACATTTTGCATTATTTTCTTCAACATAATTATATAAAAATTCATTTCCATAATTAAAATCGTGATTTCCTATATTTATATAATCACATTTCAAACGGTTAAGAGCTTTTGCAACAATATTTTTTTTAACATTTGAATTAGCATAAGTTACTAGAGGAGTCCCTTGATTAATATCACCATTATCAACGTAAATTACTTTTCCTTTTTTTCTTTCTTCTTTTAAAAAGCTCGAAAATCTGGAAAGTCCTTTACTTGCAATACTTGAGTTTACAAAGTTATATGCTAATAAATTTCCATGAACATCTGTTGTTGATAAAATTTTAAAAGCCATTAATATCCCCTCGCTAATTTTCTTCTAACTTTGTTTGAAAATACTTCTATAATTAAAACTAAAACTATAATTCCAACTAAAATAGATCCAACTTCATTCCAACGATAATTATTCATCGCAAATATAAGTGGCGCACCAATACCACCTGCTCCAACAAGACCAAGTACAGATGCATCTCTTAAATTCATATCAAATCTGTAAATTACAATTGAGATTAATTTTGAGTAAAGTTGTGGTAAAATTCCATATCTTATTTGCTCAATCTTTGTACAACCAATAGCTGAAAGTGATTCGATAATTCCAAAATCTAAATCCTCTATAACATCAATATACAATTTAGTAACCATTCCGATAGATACAACTGACATTGTAAATACTCCAGCTAACGCACCCGGACCTGTAACGCCGATAAACATAAGTCCATATATAAACGCAGGAACAGTTCTAACACACATTGTAAAAAATCTTCCAATTACAGCTACATATTTTGAAACAATTTTCTTTGCAGAAATAAACGCAAAAGGAATTGATATAATCGCACCGATTATTGTACCTAAAAATGCAATACACATTGTTTCAAAAAGCAAGTAAATTACACCTTTATTATCAAGTCTAAAAAGAAATTCCATATCCGGATGCAAAATACCATTTATAATATTTTTTGCAATACTCATAGAGTCCTTAACATCATCACCCTTTTTGATAGACATTGCAGACCAAACTAAAAGTCCTAAAACAATCACAATAACTGCTATGATATAAGTATATGATTTTGGTTCTTTATTTAATTTTTCTTCTACTTTTAAATTCTTCATACCAATTACTCCAATCTTCCTCTAAAATGTTCACTTATAATTTCAATTACAAAAACAGTTACAAGTAATAAAAATACTATGGTACCAACTTTTGAATATTCTCTCCAGCCAAGTTTTTCATTTAAAATCATTCCAATACCACCTGCTCCAACATAACCTAAAATTGCAGCGTATCTTACATTTCCTTCAAAGTTAAACAAAGCAGTAGAAATATATGAAGGTAATACAACTGGAAGTATCGCATATCTAAAAGCATAAAATTTTGTAAATCCCATTGATTCCATACATTCAAAAGCTCCCATATCAACAGTTTCTATTGATTCGTAAAGTAACTTTCCAACATAAGATAATGAGAAAATAAAAATTGCAACTGTTCCGGCAAAAGTTCCAAGTCCCCATATATAAGTTGCTATTAAAGCACAAACAAGTGAAGGTAAAGTTCTTAAAATACTTAAAAATAATTTAAAAAATCCATTTACAAACTTATTTTTTGTTATATTGCTAGATGCTAAAATAGCAATAGGAAGTGATACCAAAGCTCCTAAAAATGAGCCCATTAATGACATTTTTATAGTGTCAAAAAGAGGAGTTAAAACCTCTCCACTATAGCTAAAGTCCGGCGGAATCATTCCTTTTAAAATATTAAAAAAGTTACCAAAATTTTCAAAAACTTCAAAATTAAAACCTGTAACATTTATTGAAATATACATCAACAAAATTACGATGATTGTAATTAAAGGAGTTTTTGAACGAGGTCTAAAAACTACTTTTCCATTTCCCAGAGTAATTTTTTCTTTAGGAAATATCTTATCAAATATATTTTTCATATTATTCTCCAGCTAAAAATAAATCTTTTTGGTAAATTTTGTCTAAAATTTCTTTTGTAATATCACTTGATTTTCCGTCATAAACAATTCTACCTTTATTTATTCCAACAACTCTATCACAATATTTTAAAGCTAAATCAACATCATGAATGTTAATCAAAATAGTAATTTTATTTTCTTTATTAATTTTTCTAAAATCTTCCATAACTTGATTAGAAGTTACCGGGTCAAGAGCTGCAACCGGCTCATCTGCTAAAATAATTTGTGGATTTTGTCCTAAAGCTCTGGCAAGAGCAACTCTTTGTTGTTGTCCACCTGAAAGTTGATCAACTCTAACATAAGCCTTTTCTAACATATCAACTTTATCAAGAGCCTCTAAAGACTTCATCTTACATTCCTTTGGAAATATTCCAAAAAATTTTCTAAACCCTGTTAAATCAGGTACAAATGCAGTTAAAACATTTTTTATAACGGTTGTTCTTGTAACTAAATTAAAAGATTGAAAAATCATACCAATTTTTCTTCTAAATTTTCTAATTTCTGAACCACTTAATTTTTTTACATCGACATCATTTACAATTAATTCTCCTGACGTAATTTCATGCATCTTATTGACACATCTGATTAATGTAGATTTTCCTGAACCGGAAAGCCCTATAATCGCAACAAATTCTCCTTGTTCAATCTTTAAATCTACATCTACTAAACCCTTAGTTCCGTTAGGATAAACCTTGCTAACTTTTTTAAATTCTATCATAATTTTCTCCATATAATTTGTTAAAAAAGGGAGAGATTTCTCTCTCCCTAACTCTCACACAATTTAATTAATTCAACATTATTTTAATTTTTTTACAATTTCTTGAGCTTTAGCTTCATTATCATAATCAGCATCTTTTGCCGGTTGATAACCTTCATGACTATAAACAGCTATAACTTTTTTACCTTCTTCTGTTTTAGCAATTTCAATCAATGCTTTTTCTAAAGCTTTTTTAAATTCAGGCGTTACATTTTTAGATTTTTTAGAAACACTTACTGTATCATTATAGATAGCAGGTGTTACACCTATAAGATTTGTTTCATCCCAAATAGATGCTTTTCTTCCATAAGTTTCATTCCATTTCTTTTCTTGGTCAAGTCTGGCGTCAGCGTATGTACAAAGCACATCTACTTGTCCTGAAGCAAGTCTAGCGAATGCAGAACCATAAGAATCACTTAAAATTGCATTGTTTCCTAAATCTTTAATTGTCTTTCCAAAAGTTTCATTTAACCAAAGAGTTGGATAAATATAACCTGCAGGTGAAGTTGGATTCATAACACTCCATTTTAAATCTTTAACATCTTCCCATGCTAACTTTTCTCCGGCATTTACTTTCTTAGCGATAGCTTGACCTTTTTCAGATGGTCCGGCAATCATTAATGCTCTATAAGAAGTAACTTGATTATCAGTTTTCTTTGTTGGTTTTTGTTCATTCCAAACCTTAGCAGAATCATCATTTACTGAAAGCCCTTTTCTAGTTGCAGTCAAAAGAACTTCTGCCCCATCTCTATATAAAACATAAGTTCCGGCTGGAATAAATCCAATATCCAAAGTTCCGGCATTAAGTCCTTCCCCTACTGCCTCAAAACTTGTTCCAACTGTTATATCAACATTCTTAACGTCAAATCCTTCTTTTGATAATTGATCCTTCAATAATTTTTTTAAAGGTTCAGTTGCAGTAACTATCTCTGATGGTTCTCTTGAAGGTACAAAACCGATTGAAATCTTTTCAATAGCAGTTTTTCCATCAGAAGATTTTTTTGCTTCTTTTTTAGAGCCACAGCCCACAAGAAGTCCGGCACTTAAAACAAGCGCTAAAGATGAAATTAAAATTTTCTTAAATAGTTTCATAATTCCCCCTGTATATTAGTGAAATATAAATTGTATGATTTACCCTTATATTATATCATTTCGAACAAGTGTTTACAATTACAAATATGACTTCTATTCAATTTTTTTGATATTTTTTTATTAAAAAATTTACAATTATACTTATACTATATAATAAATCGAAAAAATTTATAAAATTTAATCAACAAAAAAGCGAGTAAAACAAACTCGCTTATATCATAACATCAATATTAATTAATAACTAAAAAACGCCACACAGACAAACAACCCAAACAAAATTACAATTTGCTTTTCTTAATTCTTTATAACATTCGTTAACTGTTGCCCCACTTGTATGTATGTCGTCAACTAATAGAATATTTTTTCCGGTTAAATCTCCTTCGACTGAAAAAGAATTTTTCAAATTTACACTTCTTTCTTCTAATGATAAAAAATGTTGTGATTTTGTATTTTTTACTTTGTGTAAATCATCAAACAATGGTATTTTTGAATATTTTGATATTTCTTCAGCCAAAAGCTTTGAATGATTATATCCTCTTAATTTTAATTTTTTCTTGCTTGACGGAACATAGGCAATGTAATCCATTTTTTCAAGCAAAGTTTTATCTAAGTTTTCAAACATCAATTCACCAAAAGGATTTTTAAGATAAACTCCATTTTCAAACTTAAATTCCTTTATTTTTTCTTTAATTATTCCAGAATAGTAAAATAAAATATCTTTTTTAAAAATTTCTTCTCCATAATCATTAAAAATCTCTTTGTCATATCTTCTAATTTCAGATATACATTCTTCACATAGATATGAGTTTTTAATCACATTTTCTTTACAGAAAAAGCAATAATCTTCATTATAAAAAAATGTTTTAAAAAATTTTCTAAGCATTACAACAATTCCTCTACAAGTCCAAAAAAGTGTTTAATTCTATTTTCTAAATTTGAATATCTACTGTTTATCGTATTGTTTTGAATCATATTGTTCATAACATTTTTATCTCCAACCAAAACAATATTTTCTTTAGCTCTAGTTATTGCAGTATATAATAAATTTCTGGTTTGAAGTAATCTATATCCATCAAACATAGGAATGATTACAGCTTTAAACTCAGAACCTTGCGACTTATGTATAGTTATCGCATAGGCAAGTTCTAAATTATCCAAATCTTCCAAACTATATTCAATTTCTCTTTTATCGTCCATTTCAACCGTAACTTTTTTACTAGATTTATCTATAAAAATTATATGTCCCATATCTCCGTTATAAACTCCAAAAGCCTCTTCTCCGTCGGAGTCCAAAAAAGAAAGATTGTAATTGTTCTTAGTCTGCATAACTTTATCATTTACACGAAAAATTTTATTTCCAACCAAAAGCTCATCACTTGTTTCAGTTTTTGGATTTAAAATATCCTGTAATAACCTATTCAACTCCATAACTCCGCAGATACCTTTTCTGCTTTGAGTTAAAATCTGAATATCTTTAGAAAAATTATAACCATAAGCCTTTGGAAGTCTTTTACTTATCAAATCCACAACTATATTTCTAGTTCGCATCGGACTTTCGGTTTTTAAAAAGAAAAAATCACTATTTTTTTCATTTAAAATCGGTTCTTGTCCGTTATTTATTTTATGTGCATTAACTATTATATTGCTATTTTCAGACTGTCTAAAAATATCAACTAACTTTGTATATTTTATTTTTTCTGAATTTATCAAATCCCTTAAAACATTACCAGAACCAACACTTGGCAACTGGTCAACATCTCCAACTATAATTAACTTTGTACTGTCCTTTATTCCTCTTAGAAGTTTTTCAAAAAGTACGATATCAACCATACTCATTTCGTCAATTATGATTAAATCCGTATCTAAAGGATTATCTTCGTTGTATTCAAAATGTCCAATATCATCATAACTACTTGGAATATATCCTAACATTCTGTGAATTGTTTTCGCCTCAAAACCTGTCGTTTCTTCAATTCTTTTAGACGCTCTTCCGGTAGGAGCACAAAGAGATATATTATATCCATTATTCATAAATATTTTTGCTATTGTATTTATTATTGTAGTCTTTCCGGTACCGGGTCCTCCGGTTATTATTGTAACATTTTCTTCAAAACAAGATTTTATTGCATCAATTTGAATTTTTGATAGTTTTATGGATAAATCTTTTAAAGATTTTTTTATTTCACTATCAACATCAAATAAAATTTCCATATCTTCATTTAAAGCCGTTTTTGCAAGTTTACTTGCAACATAACTTTCCGAAACATAAAGATAATCTAAATAAATATTTGTTTCTTCAAAAGAATTATCAATAACAATATCAGAAGATAAGAGTAAGTTCATATAAACAGGCTCAATAAGGTCTGTTTCAACATTAATCAACTTAGACACTTCAAGAGTAAGTTTATCTTTCGGATAATAAACATGACCGAAATTAATAGCTTTTTGAGTTAAAACATAAAGTATCGCCGATTCAATTCTGTATGGACTATTTTTATCCAAATTGTTTTTCAAAGCAATCTCATCAGCTTTCAAAAATCCAATTCCCTTTACATTCTTAATCAGCTTATACGGATTTTCATTAATAATTTCTAAAGTATTTTCTCTAAAGATGCTATAAATTTTTTTGGATAAACTAAGGCTTATCCCAAGTCCACTAAGATGAAATAAAATATTTTTACTAAATCTTAATTCTTCAACGGATTTTTTTATTTTTTCGATACTTTTCTTTCCGATTCCTCTAACTTCAATCAATCTATCAGTTTCATCAAAGACAATATCCAAACTCTTCTTTCCAAATTCTTCAACTATAAATCTTGCATTCTTTGGACCAATCGTTGAAATAATACCACTAGCTAAATATCTTTCAATCTCAGCAACAGAGCTTGGAAGTTTCTTTTCGTAAGAAGACATATTTAATTGTTCGCCATATTTATTATCGTATGTAAATTCTCCCTCTATTTCTAAAGTTTCTCCAACGTTAATTGAATCAAAAATACCTACAATTTTCAATTCTCCATCAGTTGTATTCAAGTCAAAAACGGAATATCCATTTTCTTCATTTACATATCTAACCTTTATAACTTCTCCTGTTACTTTCATAACTTCTCCTGCATACAAATTTAGGAAACTACAAGTAGTTTCCTAAAAAAATTAATCTTCTATTCTTTCAATATTCGCACCTAAAGACTTCATTTTGCCAACAAAATCATTATATCCTCTATCTATATGATAGATATTTCCGATTGTTGTTGTACCATCTGCAACAAGTCCTGCTAACACTAAAGCAGCTCCTGCTCTTAAATCAGTTGCTTTCACTTCAGCACCAACAAGTTGTCTAACACCGGCAATTCTTGCCTCTTTACCACTTGTAGCAATGATTGCACCCATTTTATTAAGTTCTTCAACATGCATAAATCTATTTTCAAAAACTGTTTCTGTAACTTTTGCTTGGTCTTCACAAACACATAAATAAGCCATAAATTGTGCTTGAACATCTGTTGGAAAACCGGGATAAGGTAAAGTTTTTATATCTGTTCCTTTAATCTTATCAGCACCCTTTACAAAAATTGAATCTTCATCTTCATTTACAACAACATAAGCACCAGTTTCTTTAAGTTTTGCAATAACCGGTTTAATATGACTTGAAATACAATTTTGAACAACAACTTTTCCACCTGTAATTGCAGCAGCTATCATAAATGTAGAAGCTTCAATTCTATCAGGGATAATTGTATGAACAGTACCTTTTAACTTTTCAACTCCAACAATTCTAATCGTAGAAGTTCCGGCACCTGTAATCTTAGCTCCCATTTTATTTAAAAAGTTGCCTAAATCTACAATTTCAGGTTCTTTTGCTGCATTTTCAATTATAGTTTCGCCTTTAGCCAAAGTTGCAGCCATCATTATATTTTGAGTCGCACCAACTGAAGGAAAATCTAAATAAATAGTATCTCCATAAAGTTTTTCACATCTTGCTGAAATCTTATCAGGTTCTTCATCGATTAATGCTCCTAAAATTTTAAATCCTTTTAAGTGCAAGTCAATAGGACGTGAACCTATTGCACAGCCACCAGGTAAAAACGCCTCTGCTCTTCCAAATCTTGCAAGTAATGGACCCATAACTAAAAATGACGCTCTCATTTTTTCCATTAGATCTCTATCAGTTACAAATGAATTTATATGACTGGAATCTATTGAAACTCTATTTTCAGATAAAAATTCAACTTTTGCTCCCAAACTTTCTAAAACTTTTAAAATTATTTTTACATCTACCAAATTAGGAACATCTTCTAAAATTATCGGCTCAGTTCCCAATAATGACGCAGCTATAATAGGAAGTGCTGCATTCTTCGCTCCATCTATCTTAACAGTACCTTCTAAAGGTCCACTCTTTTTTACTAATATCTTAGGCAAACAAATCCCTCCAAAATATTTTTTTATTACAATTTCATTAATTAAATTATTTTCTAATATTTATATTACTGTAAATTTAATTATATCACATTTTTCAATTTAGAAAAATTTTTATAAGGTTAAATATGATGAAATTAAATTATCTTTTAACATCTACACTAGTGTAAATTTAATTATATCACATTTTCTGATTTTATGGTATATTTTCAAATTATTTATTGTTTTTCTTGGACTTATATCTTAATTGTGAATCTAATATCTTCTTTCTCATTCTTAAACTCTTAGGTGTAATTTCGATATATTCATCACTTTCGATAAATTCCAACATTTCTTCCAAACTCATAATTTTTGGAGGACTAAGTTTTAAAGCATCGTCTGATGCTGAAGACCTAATATTTGTTTGTTGTTTTTTCTTACAAACATTAACTTCAATATCAAGACCTTTTGCATTAGAACCTACAACCATTCCTTCATACACTTCTGCCTGTGGAGAAATAAATAATATTCCTCTTTCTTGTGCAGCGTTTAATCCATAAGCAGTAGCAACGCCTGTTTCAAAACAAATTAATGAACCGACATTTCTCTTTGGAATTTCTCCTTTAAATGGTTCATAAGCCTTAAACTCAGTATTTAAAGTTCCACTTCCTCTAGTATCAGTTAAAAATTCTGAACGGTATCCAATAAGACCTCTTGCAGGAATATTAAATATAAGTCTAGTATAACCTGCTTGTGATGGATTCATATCAATTAAGTCCGCTTTTCTTTGTCCTAATTTTTCTATGATTGAGCCTACAAACTCTTGGTCAACGTCAATTGTTACAGTTTCTATCGGCTCTAACAATTTACCATTTTCATCTTTTTTATATAATACTTCTGGTTTAGAAACTTGGAATTCATATCCCTCTCTTCTCATATTTTCGATTAAAACAGAAAGATGCAATTCACCTCTACCTGAAACTCTAAAACTATCTGTTGAATCTGTGTCTTCAACTCTTAAACTTACATCTGTTTCAAGTTCTTTATATAATCTTGCACGAATTTGCCTACTTGTAACAAATTTTCCTTCCTTACCTGCAAAAGGAGAATTATTTACTATAAAGTTCATTGCAAGAGTTGGTTCAGAAATCTTTACAAAAGGAACAGGAGTAACATCATCTAAAGAACACAAAGTATCTCCAATGCTAATTCCTTCAACGCCGGTTACGGCAATAATATTTCCTACTGATGAACTTTCAATTTCTTTTCTTGATAAATTTTCAAATTCATAAATCTTAGTTATCTTTATTTTTTTATTTACGCTACTGTCATTATAGTTTACAATAACTGCATCATCACCAAGTTTAACACTACCACTTTCAATTTTACCAATACCTATTCTACCAACATATTCGCTATAATCTGTTGTTGAAATAAGTAGTTTAAAAGGTGCATTTTCATCTCCCTTTGGAGCAGGAACATAATCCACGATAACATCTAAAAGAGTTTTCATATCCTCAGTTTTTTCGTTGAAATCCATAGTTGCATAGCCGGCTCTTGCTGATGCAAAAACAAATGGACTTTCTAAATATTCCTCTGATGCCTCAAGTTGAATAAATAAATCTAAAACTTCATCAACAACTTCTTCACATCTAGCCTCAGGTCTATCAATTTTATTTATACAAATAATAGTTGGAAGTCCAAGTTCAAATGCCTTTCTCAAAACAAATTTTGTTTGTGGCATAGGTCCTTCAAAAGCATCAACAACAAGAACAACACCATTAGCCATTTTTAAAACACGTTCAACCTCTCCACCGAAGTCAGCATGTCCCGGAGTGTCAATTACATTTATCTTAACTCCCTTATAGTCAATAGCTGTATTCTTTGAAAGAATTGTAATTCCCCTTTCTCTTTCAATATCATTGGAGTCCATTACTCTCTCTTTAACATCTTGATTTTCTCTAAACGCACCACTACTCTTTAATAAACAGTCAACAAGAGTAGTCTTACCATGGTCAACGTGTGCAATAATTGCAACATTTCTTATATTTTCAATCTTTCTCATATATTTTCCTTTCTAAATTTAAAATTCAACGCATAACAATTAATTATAGCATATAAACATAAAAAAGTAAAATAAATTTAGTAATTTTTTACACAAAAAATAGCAATCCATTTTGAACTGCTATTTTAAAACTTAAATCTTAAATTTTTATTCTAGTAAAATATTGCTCTTCATTTTCGCTAAATATATATGCTCCACAGTTTAGCTGAGTTTTTAAAGAGTAAGGATTATCCTTATTTACACTCATATAAATTTCGTCTTCTTCTATTTCATCTTTTATAAGCTCGATTACTAGTTTAAGTCCTCTAGTTGCATAGCCTTTATTTCTATATTTTTTTATAATTCCATAACCGATATGCCCTGCTCCATCTCTTAAAGAGTCATTAAGTTTTTTGCGTACTTTAAAAAGTCCCACAATTTCACCATTATCCCATAGAAAATAATAATTTTGAGCAACTCTATTAGGTTTTAAGTCAATTCCCTTAGATTGTTTTTCACAAGTTGGAATTACCTCGTTTACAAAATCTTCAAATGAAACATTATAAAATTTATTCTCAAATCCATTTTCATCCTCAGGAATTGAAGTTATTGCAATATATTCTTTCTTTGCATCTTCAATATTCATCTCTTTTAAAAATAACATATAATCACCTTTTATATAAGTCTTATATTTCTTTTAGTTTTAAAATTTCCTCATCTTTTATTTCTAAAATTTCTATTTTATTTTTTATTTCTTCGTATTCAAAATAACTTCCAATAAGTTCTTCAAAACTATTTTCTGCATTTATTTCGGCAATTTTTCCATTAACTATTTCAACATTATAATCTTTTTCTTCATTTAACACAAAAGTACATTTTGGAGATTGTCCATATATCCACTCTTTTGTAGAATATTTTTCTTCTTTTATTCTATCAATATTTAAAATATCTTCTTCTGTCAATTCATAAATTTTAAAATCTTCTCTCATTTTTAAAATTTCATTTTTCAACTTTTCAATAAAATCTGAAATTTCATAATTCAAATTTGAAATATCTTTTAAATTTGCAACACTACTTCTAACAGACTTGGCGGAATTTGAAACAACTTGCTTGTGTTTTACATTCAAAGCGCCTCTTAAATCCTCTAAATTACTATTAAACAAAATACAACCATGGTGTAAAACTCTCTTCTTTCGCATAAACTGAGAATGTCCACAAATTTTATTTTCTCCAACTCTAAAATCATTTCTCGGAGAAACATAAGCATCTATATTCAAACTTAAAAGAGCATTATGCATCGGTTTTAAAAATTCTTTAAAATTTAGTTCTGTATCTCCGGTCGTATTTGTTATGTAGGTATAATTCAGATTTCCAAAATCGTGAACAACAGTTCCCCCTCCCGAAATTCTCCTTGCAATTTTTATTTTATTTTCAAAACAGTATTTCATATTTACTTCTTCAACTAAATTTTGATGCTTTCCAATAACAACGGAAGGCTCATTAATCCAAAGCATGAATATTTCATCTTCTTTAAATTTTTCAAAGATATATTCTTCCATTGCCAAGTTGAAATAGACATCTGTAATTTTATTTTTTATAAAAATCATATTTTCTCCTTAATTCCATAAATCATAAATAAACTTACAATTATTTTATCACATTCAATGAAAAAAGGATAGAATTTTTTCTATCCTTTTAAAAATAAATTTCTATTTTCTTGGTAAATGTACACTAACTCCTTCAACATCTGCGATTGCCTCGTAGATTGCTTCTGAGAATGTTGGGTGTCCGAATACCATTTTAATTGCCTCTTCAACTGTAATTTCTGATTGCATTAAAACTGAAACTTCGTTGATTAATTCACTCGCTCTAGGTCCAACGATATGTGCTCCTAAGATTTCTCCATATCTTGCATCTGAAATAATTTTAACCATTCCTGATGAATCTCCATGAGCTAATGCTCTTCCGTTTGCTCCATAGTTAAATTTACCAACTTTTACATCATATAATTTCTTAGCATCTTCTTCTGTTAATCCTACACTACCAATTTCAGGATATGTGTAAATTGCTCTTGGAATGATATTATTATTATATTTATCTGACTTTCCTTCAACGATTTCAGACGCTACAATATCTCCCATTTTAAATGCTGAATGTGCTAGAAGATTTATTCCATTTGAATCTCCCGGAGCATAAACATTCTTCATACTTGATTGCATTTTTTCATTTACAACAACATTTCCATTTGATAATTCAAGTTTTACATCTTTTAATGCAGTTAAATCAGCCTCTCTTGTTGTAACTAAAACAAGTTCTGAACTTGAAATTTCTTCTGAGCCTGCTAATACTTTTTCTCCGGAAATTTCTGTAATTTCTTTTCCAAAAATAAATTTAACTCCGGCTTTTTCTAAAGATTTAATTAAAATTGAAGAAACTTCTTTATCTATAACTTCAATAGCAAAGTCTTTCTTTTCAACAACTGTTACCTTAGTACCGAATGAATTAAAGATTTGGGCCATTTCAACTCCAATATAATCTGCACCGATTATTGTTAAAGTTTTAGGAGCTTCTTTTAAGTCTAATGCCTCATCTGTATCTATAACATTTTTAGAGTCAGAGCCTTTAATATTTTTAACACATTTTGAACCACCAGCAAAAATGATTGAACCACAAACAAGTTCTTTTCCACTTTCTAAAGTTACATTTCCATTTGCATTTATATAAGCAGTTTCTTTAAACATTTCAACTGAATTGCTCTTTAATAAGAATTCAACTCCTGCAGTAAGTTTTTTAACGATTGAATTTTTAAATTTCAATGCCTTAGCTACATCAACAGTTGCATTATCATTTTCTAAAACAATTCCTCTTTTACTTGAGGCTTTAATTCTTTCTATATCTTCAACATTTTGTAAATATGTCTTTGTAGGGATACAACCTCTATTTAAGCAAGTACCGCCAAACTTATTATTTTCAGCGATAGCAACCTTTGCTCCCTTTTGAGCAGATTTGATAGCTGAATAATAACCGGCAGGGCCTCCACCGATTACAACTACATCATATTCACCGTCTTTTAATTCTTTTTTAGTTTCTGTTTTAACCTCAACTTTTTCTTCTTTTGGAGTTTCTTTTACTTCTTCCTTAACTTCTTCTTTTACAGGTTCTGATGCACTTTCAGGAATTACATCTCCCTCATCACCGATATATGCAATAGTTGTTATAACCGGAACAATTTCTCCGTCTTGTTTTAAAATCTTTAATAAGGTTCCTGATGCCTCTGCCTCAATTTCCATATTAACTTTATCAGTCATTATTTCTAAAATTATTTCGCCAGCCTCAACCTTATCTCCTTCTTTTTTTAGCCACTTTACAATTTGGCCTTCTTCCATTTCACTACCAGCTTTTGGCATTATTATTTCTGTTAACATAATTTTCTCCTCACACTAAACTAAAATTGAAATAGGATTTTCTAAATAATTTTTCAAAGTATTTAAAAACTTTGCAGCCTCCATTCCATCAACAACTCTATGGTCAACCGTAATTGACAACTTCATAATAGGTCTTATAGCTATTTCTCCATTAAGCACAACCGGTTTATCAACAGTTGCACTAACACCTAAAATAGCACTATTTGGTTGATTGATGATTGGAGCAAATGAATCTATTCCAAACATTCCTAAATTACTAATAGTAAATGTACTATCTTCTAACTCTTCTGATTCTAATTTCATTTCAACAGCTTTTTTAGTTAAATCTTTCAATGAAATCATAAGTTCCCTTAAACTCATCTTTTCTGCATTCTTAACTACCGGAGTTAAAAGTCCATTTTCAAGACCAACAGCCATAGCAAGATTTACATATTTATGAAGTAAAATCTTAGTTCCGTCTTTTGACAAACTACAATTTACATAAGGATGTTTCATTAAACTCTTAACAGTTGCTAAAGAAATTATATCTGTAATAGTAAGTTTGTATCCAGTTTCTTCTTTTAATTGCTCCATAATATTTGCTCTTAAAGTCTTAACTTCTGTCATATCAACTTCTATATTAGCAACAAAAACCGGAGCTGTGAAATAACTTTCACTCATTCTCTTAGCAACAGTTCTTCTCATCATTGACATTGGAACTTCTGTAATTTCGCCATAAGATTTTTGAACTTCTGTAACTTCAGGTTGTAGAACTTCTATCTTAGCTTCTTGTGCAACTACATTTTCATTTCTCAAGAAATCTAAAACATCGTCTTTTAAAATTTTTCCATTAACACCGGTTCCAACAACTTTTGATAAATCTATATTTTCAACTTCTGCAATTTTCTTTGCAAGAGCTGAAACTCTAATAATTCCAAAATTTTTAAAATTTAAAACATCTTCTTTTTGTATTCTTCCCTTAGGACCTGTTCCCTTTAGTAATGATAAGTCGATATTATTTTGTTTAGATAAAAATCTTGCAACGGGAGTTGCTCTAAATTTTATATCAGACATAATTTCCTCCTATCTATTAACCGCTTTTCTAATCGCATTTTTTATATCTTCAACACTTGGAACGATAACTGCCTCCAAGTTTTTAGCAGAAGGAATATTTGTATCAGCACCTGCCACTCTATAAATTGGAGCGTCTAAGTAATCAAAAGCATCACTTTCAGCAATTCTTGCAGAAATTTCTCCACCAAATCCACCAGTCTTGAATGAATCATGGCAAAGTACAAGTCTTCCCGTTTTCTTTACAGATTCAACAATTATTTCTTCATCTAAAGGTACTAAAGTAATAGGGTCAACAACCTCAACGCTAATTCCTTCAGCTTTTAATTCTTCTGATGCTTGTAAAGCTCTTTCTAACATTCTTCCCCAAGAAACTAAAGTTACATCTTTCCCTTCAACTTTAACTTCACCTTTTCCAATCTCTACAATTTCTCCAACTTTAACTTCGCCTTTTCTTCCAAAAAGTGCTTTTGATTCGATAAAAATTACAGGATTGTTATCTCTAACAGATGCCTTTAAAATTCCATAAGCATCATTTACAGTTCCTGGTGCAACAACCTTTAAGCCAGGAATATGGCAGAACCATGATTCAAGAGCCTTACAATGTTGAGCAGCGGCTCCAGTACCTGAACCTGACGCACAACGATAAACAACCGGTAAACTAACTTCTCCACCTAACATATATCTCATTGGAGCAGCCTCATTTACTATTGCATCCATAGCGATTGTAACGAAGTCCATAAAAGTTAAATCAACGATAGGACGCATACCAACTGATGCAGCACCTGCAGCAGCGCCTGCGATAGCAGCCTCACTAATAGGACAATCTCTAACTCTTTCTTCTCCAAATTCTTCTAACATTCCAACAGTAGTTCCAAAGTCTCCACCGAAAATACCAACATCTTCTCCCATTAAAAACACATTTTCATCTCTACGCATTTCTTCAGACATTGCTTCTTTTATTGCCTCACGCAAAGTCATAATCTTTATTTCACTAGCCATAATCTTCTCCTATTTTAATAAATTTTAAGCATAATTATCTGTAAAAGCATCTTTTTCGTCAGCTAAAGGTGATTCCTTAGCAAAAGTTATTGCATCAGCAATAATTTTCTTTACATTTTCTTCCATATCGTCAAGTTCTTTTTCAGTTGCAATTTCATTTTCAATTAAATATTTTTTATATGCTACATTCGGATCTTTTTCTTTCCAAGCATCAACCTCTGCCTTATCTCTATACTTACCGGCATCTGATGCAGAGTGTCCAAACCATCTATAACTCTTTGATTCAACTAAAACAGGACCATTTCCCTCTCTTGCATATTCAATAGCCTCACTCATAGCGTCATAAACATCTAAAACATTATTTCCGTCTTCAACATAAATTGATTTTACTTTATAAGCCTCTGCTCTATCAACAACTCTTTTGGCAGTCATTGATCTTTGTTGAGACATTGAGATACCATAATTATTATTTATTACATAAAATATTAAAGGTAATTTCCAAATTGATGCCATATTTAAACATTCGTGGAAACTTCCCTCGTTAGTAGCACTTTCACCCATACAACAAACAACAACATTGCCTGTCTTTTTCATCTTTTGAGCAAGTGCAGCACCGGTACTTAAACCATGTCCACCACCAACGATACCATTACAACCCATATTATTTACTTCAAGATTATAAAGGTGCATACTACCTCCACGACCTTTACATTGTCCAGTAGCCTTTCCTAAAATTTCTGCCATCATTTTATTTATATCAATACCTTTTGCAATTGTTTGACCATGTCCTCTATGATTTGAATACATTAAATCTTCTTTTCTCATAGGATAAATAGCACCTACATTCGCAGCCTCTTCTCCAACAGAATAGTGTGTCATTCCATGAATAAAGCCTCTTGAATATAATTTACTAAGCTCCATATCAAAATGTCTTATAAGTAACATTTTGTCATACATTTCCAAAAGTTCTTTTTTTGTTAAATTTTTTGAATTATTCACAATAAACCTCCAAATTAAATATCAAAATTAATTTCTATCAATTAATATTTTGTATCAATATTTTACCTCAATTTTTTCATAAATATCAAAACTTATTCAAGTTTTTAACAAAAAATTTTCAAGTATTCAATTATAGTGATTCAAATCACGATAAATTCAAAAATTTTTATTACATTTTTGTAATTATTTTGTTTTTTTATCAAATTATGATAAAATATATCTATTAGATAAATTAATCAAGGAGAATGTTATGAAAAAATTTTTTAAATTATTTTTAATGTTAATGGCTCTTACATTAGTTGCCTGTTCAAATAATAAAAAAGAAAAAAAGGATGAAACTAAAACTTCAAACACAGAAATAACAACGGCAATAAAAAAGCAGGAATATAATCTTGACCCGAAACTTTCAAACAGTTTAAATAATGATGCTGTTGTTTCTCAACTTTTCGAAGGTCTTACAGAATATTCATCACATGGAAAAATTGCCTTAAATCAAGCTGAAAATATAGAAAAAAGTGAAGATTTTAAAAAATGGAAAATAACTTTAAGAAAAAATTTAAAATGGTCAGACGGTTCAGACATAACTGTCGAAGATTATGTTGAATCTTGGCTTAGCATTTTAAGTAGTGAAAATAAAAATCCAAATGCCTTTAAATTATTTTTTATAAAAGATGCAAAAACAATTTATGACGGAAAGGCAAAATTAAAAGAATTTAACGGAATTAAAATTTTAGATAAAAACACAATTGAAGTAAATATGGAATATCCAGTTAAAAACTTTGACGAAATACTTTCAAATGTTTTTATGTTCCCTACAAAAAAAGATACTAAAATTGAAAAAGAAAATCTTATAACTAACAGCGCTTTTAAAATCAAAAGCTATGGAGATGAAGAAATAGTTTTAGAAAAAAATGAAAATTACTGGGATAATGTAAATACGAAAGTAAAAAAAGTAACTTTAAAATTAGTCGAAAATGATATACTTGCTTATCAACTTTTTGATTTAAAACAGGTAGATTTTTTTGGACTTCCTTTTTACGAAATTCCTTATGAAAGACGTGCCGACTCAAGCAAAAAACCGGAATTTTTAAACTTTAAAACAAATATTTTTGAATTTTTAAGTTTAGATACAAAAAATGAAATTCTAAAAAATGAAACATTAAGAAAAGATTTAGAAACTGTAATAGATTCAAAATTTATTGCTGAATTTGTATTGTATAATAACTCAACACCTTTAATTGCAAAAGAACAATTACTTTCAGAAAAACTAGCAAAATTGAAAGAAGAAGTAGAAGGAATTATAAACTCTTCAAAATTACAAGAAAAAATAATAACATTAAAATATAATGGAACAAAATTATCTGAAAGAGTTTTAGCCTCTCTTTCAAAAGAGTGGATTGACAAATACAAAATAAAAGTTAGTATAAAAAATGAAGGAGAAAGTGCAGTTACTCATTCAACATTTAACATTGGAACAACTGATGAAACAGATATAAAATACTATATAAATCATTATTACCAAAATGATGATTTTTCAAAAATGTATGAATCAGTTGAGGACTTACAAAAAGAAAATTTCATTTTTCCACTATATAAACGTTCATTTTCCGTTTTAGTTCACAATAATATACAAGGACTTTATGTAAGCCCAAACGGAACATTACTGATAAAAAATTTATTAAAACAATAATTTTTACATTAAACAAAATTATGCGTCATTTTGAGCAAAAAAGAACAGAAGTGAATTGCTGTCAATATAGTCCTACTCCTTTATCCACAAATTTTTTCACATTATACATTTAAGTAAAAACATTGTATTTTTTATATTTGTGGTTTATAATATAGCTGATAAAAAAATAAAAAAACAGGGGCTTGTTATGAAAAAAATTTTATTAATTTCAACCGGTGGAACAATCGCATCAATGCCAACTGATGAAGGTTTAACACCAAAAATCGACTCAAAAAAATTACTTGAATATTTAAACTTTACAACACTTGATTTTGAAGTTGAAACTATCAATTTATTAAATGTAGATTCAACTGATATGAGACCTGAACATTGGTTAAAGATAAAAGATGAAATAAAAAATAATTATGAAAAATATGACGGTTTTGTTATAACACATGGAACAGATACTATGGCTTATACAGGATCTGCCCTATCATATTTGATACAAAACAGTCAAAAGCCAATCGTATTGACCGGCGCACAAAAATCAATAGATATGCATATAACAGATGCAAAAAATAATCTGTTAAATAGTCTTTTATACGCATCAAAAAGCAAATCAAAAGGTGTAAGTATTGTTTTTGACGGAAAAGTAATTGCAGGAACCAGAGCAAGAAAAGAAAGAACAAAGAGCTTTGATGCATTCGCATCTGTAAACTTCCCCTTCTTAGCAATTATGCAAGATGAAAAGATTTACAGATATATAAACAATGAAGAAACAGAAAAAGAAGTAAAATTTTATGATTTTCTTAACACAAATGTATTTGTCTTAAAGCTAATACCTTCAATGACTGCAAAAATTTTACCTGAAATTTTTAAAAATTATGATGCAATAATAATTGAAAGTTTCGGTGTTGGTGGTATTCCAAAGACAATAGAAACCGAATTAAAAAAGTTAATTGTAGAGTATGACAACAAAAAGACTATCATAATGACAACACAAGTACCACAAGAAGGCTCCGACGTTGGTGTTTATGAGGTCGGAAAGAGAATAAGTTCAATCTCTTACCTTGAATCTCACAATATGACAACAGAGGCAACAGTTACAAAAATAATGTGGATACTTGGAAATTTTGAAAATAATTTTGAAACAGTAAAAAAACTATTCTACACAAAAATAAATAACGATATGATTTTTAACGAAATGTAAAAAGCAAAAGAACTCAAAGTAAACTTTGAGTTCTTTTTTCATAAATTTTATAGGTGAGTTGTGTATATTAAATAATTAAAATATTCCAAGTCCTGTAATAAATATTATGATTAATGCTACTGGTAATATATAAGCTATCGGTTTAAAGAATGCAGGAACTTTAATTCCATTTGCTCCGGCATTAACTTCTTCTCTGAAGTTATCAAATTTCCAAACGAATAATACATAAAGTATTAATGAGATTGCTCCAAGTGGCATCATAATATTTCCTGATAAGTAATCTGCAAAGTCAAATAAGTTCTTTCCTATAATCTTAACTCCACTCATTACATTTAATCCAAATATTGTAAATAATCCAACTACGAAGATAGATGCTAAAGCATAAACTGCGCCTTTTGCTCTTGATAGTTTTAACATATCTGAGAATGAAGAACTGATTGGTTCTAAGTATCCTAATGCACTTGATAATGCTGCGAAGAACATTAACAAGAAGAACATAAATCCAAATATTTGTCCAAATGGCATATGCATAAATACATTTGACATTGTAACGAATAATAAGTTTGAACCTGAGTCAGGTTTTAATCCTAATGCAAATACTGCAGGGAATGTTGCAAAACCAGCTATTAATGCAGCTAATGTATCAAAACCAACTACCATTAAACCATCTTCCGGAATGTTAGAGTCTTTTCTTAAATATGAACCATATACGAAAGCTCCACCACTTGCTATACCAACTGAGAAGAAACATTGTCCTAGTGCAGTAAGGAATGTTTGAGGTGTTACTTTTGAGAAGTCAACATTCAAATACCATTTGATACCTTCACCTGCTCCAGGTAAAGTTATTGACCTTATAACTACTATGATTAACATTATGAATAATGCCGGCATCATAAATTTACAAGCTTTTTCAAGTCCTGAGTTTAAGTTCTTAGCAGCAATTACTCCAATTATAATTGTACAAATTAATGTCCAAATTATAAGTTGTGTAGGATTTGCCATTAATGAATCAAAAGTAGCTGAGAATTCTTTTGCTGTAAACCCTTTCATACTTCCTGATAACATCTTAAACATATACGCCATTATCCAACCCATTATATTGATATAATAAGTTAATATGAAGAATGCACTTAAAACTCCTAACCAACCAAAACTTACCCATGGGCTACCTTTTTTAGTTAATTTTCTCATACCAACAATTGGACTTGCCATTGCTTTTCTACCTAATGTAACTTCCATATAGAATAGAGGAATACCTATAACTATACAGATTGCCAAATAAATCAATACAAATGCTCCACCACCGTTAGTTCCAACTAGATACGGAAATCTCTAAACGTTTCCTAACCCAATTGAAAATCCGGCCGCAGCCATTATGTAACCAAATCTACTATTCCAACTACTTCTATTTTCTTCCATAAATTTGTCCTCCTATCAAATTTTAGGTTATTCCACTTGCAAATTTGCAAGTGGAATATTAATTTTTTTCAAATTATACAAAAAGCAATGTAAATTATTTTTTAAAAAAATGTTGCATCTTGTATATCAGTTGCTAAAGAGTCAACTGCTCTTTCAACTAAATCTCTTCTAACTGCATATTCTTTGTCTTTTTCTAAAGCTGCATTACCTACCGGGTAAGGAATTGCAACTGTCGGTACGATTCTGTTAGCTCCAACAGATTTTGAAATTGTAACTATTGTAGCCATATGAACGATTGGAATGCCATATCTTTCAATTTCTTTTACTATCGTTGCACCGCAACGTGTACAAGTACCTCAAGTAGAAGTTAAGATAACACCGTCAACTCCAGCTTCTTTTAATTCTTTACCAATTTCAACACCGAATTTTATAGAATTACCAACAGCTGTTCCTGTTCCTGTTGTAGTATAGAAATATTTATAAACTTTTCCAATCTTTCCTTCTTTTTCCATTTCTTTAAGAATATCCACAGGAGCAACTCTATCAGGCATTTCATTTGCATAAACAGGGTCATATCCACCATGGATTGTACAATAATCTTTTCCTAATTCACTTAATCCTGAAACATCATATTTGCCCCATTTTTGTGCAGATGCTGATTGAATCTTATCAGGGTTTCCTAATGGAACAATACCACCTGATGTAACAACTGCGATAGTTGCTTTTGATAAGTCAGCTATTGCCTTTGCAGGTTCAACTTTATCGAAAACCGGCATTGGAAGTTCTGTTTCAAATTCTTCTCCGTTTAATCTCTTCATCAACATTTCAGTTGCTCTAATAGCGCCTGTTTTTTCAGAGATAACAGTAAGTCTTTTACCTTGAGCAAAATATCCGTCAACTAAAGGTTTAACTACTTCGCCATTTAATAATTTTAAAGTTAATTTAGCCATAACAGGTAGAGCTTTACCCATAGCACTTGCTACATTGCTTGTAGGAACAACATAAGCTATTGATTTACAAGCATCAAGTCCAGGATTTTCTTCAAACATTCCTGTAACAACCGGAATATTATATTTTTCAGTTACAAATTTTGCAACTCCGGCACAAGCCATACCATATCTACCGGCATTGAAAGCGGGTCCTGCTACAACAATATCCGGTTGAACTTTTTCCATAACTTCTTCTATAAATTTCAAAGAGCTTTCTAAATTTTCATTGAAATAGTTATCTCCACAAATAACAGTTCCAACTACTTTTGCATCTTCTCCTAAACTTCTTTCAAAACCCATTGCAGGTCCAACTGCTTTTTCTTCAAAAGTTGGAGCTACATGAGCCATTTCTTCACCACCAATTTGTCCAAAGAATTGGTTTATATAATATAAAACTTTTTTACTCAAAACTCTCACCTCTCTTAGTATAATTCAACAGTTGCGTTGTGATAACCTATTTCAGAAGTTGCTCCTATAACGGCATTTAATTCACAATCAAGAGTTCCAGTTTCCGGATTATATGCTCCGTCCCAACCGCCGGCTAAATTAGCGATAGCTTCTGAATCTCCTAAAACTTTATCAGCTTTTTCTAAATGAACAACATGGCTTACATTACCTGTTGAAATAACTGCTACTGATTCTTTAGATGTGTCTGTTAATGGTTGACTCATTCCGTCCCAACCTGAACATTCATCTGTTACAAGAACAGTTTTGATACCTTGTTTTTCAAGTCTAGTACAAATCATTACTAAATCTGAATCCGGATTTCCGTAACCTTCTTCACTAACTATTACACCATTAGCTCCCAGTAATTTACAAAGTTTAGCAGTGTAATCACAGCATCTGAATTTTCCAGCTAAAGTTGTAAGTTCCGGAGTTAATACAACTCCTACAAAGTTAATGTCTTTTCCATGTCTGCTATATAAATCTAAGATACAAGCATTGTTTTGATGTTGATAAGTAGTAATCTTATCACAAGCGGCTACACAGTTACCACTTATTACCGCTCCGTCTAATTCTTCATTTGGATGAATTAATGTAGGAAGAGTTTGTCTTGTACAAGTTCCATAAATATATCCATCATGAAGTAATCCTTGTGAAATCATCATTTCAACATAAACAACTTTTGGTAAATTTGGATATTTTTTAGTTTCTTCGTCATTATCTCCGATATTATATTCAACAGTTTCATCAATTGTAGCATTTCTTCCTGCTTCTCCAATCAATTCACTTGCTTTAAGTCCAACAAGTCTAACAACTTCTTCATGTTCATGTGGATGTAATCCGTCAACAACCTTAATGTCAATTACGATATTATATGTCTTTGAAAATGGAGTCCATTTTGCTCCTTCTCCCCACATATCAATAACACCTTCTTGGAAACCAACTATATCTCCAATAGTAACAACTGCTGCACCATAAAGCACATTAACAATTCCTTCTCCTAGTTGAGCAACATCAGTTGTAACTCCTGCAAATCCTTTAGCTCCTTGAATCTTTACCCTTGGTTCAATAACGTCCTTTACAGGTATAATTCTTGCTTTTTCACCGGGTTTTGCAAAATCAATATCAATATCCTTAACTCCCGGTTCCTTCTTTAATTCATTAACGATTTCCTCTTTGTTAATAAATAAAGTATGATTTTCAACTTTAGTTTCTTCACCAAAGGCTAAATCTTTAATGAAGATTCTGTTCATTTGAAGTTTCAAAATACCACCTCCACTTATATTTCTAACTTGCTAAGTGCTTTATATTCTTCCAATGCACTTTCCACAAGCATTAAATCGACAAATTCATAATCTTTAACATTTTTGAAATCAATGTTCCGGTTTTTCATAGTAAGATTATATTTGTCAATTGCTTCTTCAATGATTAATACGCTATTTTCATCAAAATTATTTTCATCTTCAATAACAATGCTACGAATTGATGAAAAAACCATTCTGATACTAGCTGGCAAAGGATGACTTATCAAAGAACATCCTTTATGTATTAAGTCCCTTGTAGTAGTTAAAACATCTATATAACTTCCTTCAACAAACTCAACACAATCAAATTTTTCTTTTACCAAAGAATTATTAGATACAATTTTTAAACTCAAATAAATCACTTCCTTTGTTAATTGTATTATAATATATTATTTTTTGTTTTTCAAAAGTATTTTATAAGTTTTTTATTATTTGAAAATGTTTTTTATTGTAAAATTATTAAAAAACTATTAATTTTAAACATTTAAAAAAATATAAAATTTTTTTATGAAAACATACATTTTCACAACAAAAAATTTCAAAAATGAAACAATTATTTTAAAATTTTTTAAGATAAATTTATTATTTATTTTTTTAGCAATTAAATTTATTAATGTTAAAAACTATTTATTTGTTCACGATAAAATACTAAAAAAATATTTTGATATAAATTTAAAAATAGTTTATAATAAATATGAGATGATTATATGCTTTATATAATATTTTTATTACTATTAATAGATATTTTTTGCATTGGAATAGTTTTTAAAAAAACTAAGGATTTAAACTTTCTTTTAACCTTTGCTATTGAATTTACAATAATGTTCATAATTTTTTATTCTTTAGACAATTTAAGTTTAATAAAATCTTTAGCATGGAGTTTAGGTTTTGTTCCATTTGTGGTAATTGCATCTTTACTATGGTTTAAACATAATAACAACAAAAAAAAGTGATTAGCTAGTCTAATCACTTTTACATTTTACAATAATGCTGATTTTATTTTTTCTACAAAGTCCTCAATATGTTCTCTTGCATACTTTTCAGCCATTTCTTCATCTTTCTTTTCAAAAGCCTCTACAATTTTTTTGAAAGTTCTTGTAAAGATTTCCATATCACTAAAATATATATCACAATAATGCCATAATCTTTCTGTTTGACAATGTAAATCTGTTAATATATCTATAAGCCAAGTATTAGCACAAGATTTAGTAACTATTTTATGAAATTCTTCGTCAAGCAAAATTGCCTCTTGATAATTTTTAGTTGTATCATAAGTTTCTAATGTTGAAACAATTTCTTTTAATCTCTTTATATTTTCATCTGTCAATTTTGAAACTGCAAGTTTTGTCGCTAATGGATCTAAAACTTTAGTAACTTCAAAAAGTGATTTTATATTTAAAAAGTTTAGTGTCGCAACCTGTACCCCATATCTTGGAACAATATCCACCAACTTTATGGCCTCTAATTGTTGAAATACAGTTCTTATCGGCGTTCTGCTAACACCAAATTCTTCTGAAAGTTCAATTTCATTTAAAATCTTTCCGGGTTCATATTCCAAAGTTACTATACGTTCTTTTAATATGTTAAAAATTTCTTCTTTAGTTTTTCCTTTTTCCTTCATAAAAAATCTCTCCTACATTAGCTCAGTCATATGTTTTATTATATCCATAGATTCTGTGCCTAAAACAGAAATTTCATACATTTTATTTCTTTTTACATCAATAATTTGACAATTTGTTTCTTCACAATTCATATCATTTTGATTTTCGATAGAAACATATCCATATTCATCGTCCATATTTTCAAATCCCATAAAAAATTTATTTTTATTAGCAGTATCTGAAATTAAAATTTTAAAATCTTTTGAACTATTTTCAGATAAATGTTTTTCGTCAAATTCAAAGTTTTTAAAGTTTTCATATTCACTTAAAAATATCGCATTATCAGTTGTTAAATATCCTTTAACCTTACTATTGTATTCAAACCAACTTGGTATTCTCAAGTTAAAATCTAAATTTTTTAAGAATTTATCGTAAAAATGGTATCCTACTTCATATCTAACTTTTCTGTATGCAAAGTTTGATGATGAGAATTTATCAACACCTAAGTATTTATATATCTCTCTTGAATATTTTTGTGGCAGATGTATTTGTACATTATTTTCAATCAAATTATCGAACATAAACATAACCATAGACAATCTTTCATCAAAATCATCAACCAATGTCAAATCTTTTAAATTATTCCAAACATGGTATAATAAATAATTTTCATTTGAATAAGCATCTTCAACTTTTTCATTAAACAAGAACAATCTTTCGCAAACAGCATCTGTTCCCTCTTCATTTAACTTTTCAAACTCAAAAAGAGAAATCACTCCTGTATATGCACAAATATAATCTTCTGTTGTTATCGGAAAAGTTTTTTGATTATCCATAAGTATTGACCTTGCTCTAATATCATCTTTATTATTCAAGATAAATTCTACTCTTTCTTTCATCCAAGTAGTAAATAATACTTTAAGTTTTTCAAAATCATTATCCTTATAAAAACCTGTATCATCTTTAATTTCAAATTTGCAACCTAAAAATGCAAAAAATTCATTTAGAAAATCAACAACTAGACAATGATAACCTGCTCCATAATAGCAAGTTTCCGTTCTCATCTCTATTTCTTCATCAATTTTAAAATTTAAAGAAAGATAAGGTAAAATTTCAAAATTTAAAACTATTGCTCCATCACTCTCTTCTAATGAATATCCATAATTATCGTCCTCTGCAAATTCATCAACTTTTTCTAAAAATCCATCTATATCATATTGAAATTTAACACTTATTCCAAAATTTTCCATAAAACACCTCTGTATATTTAATCACATTTGTAACTTATTTTATCATAAATTTCAAACAATATCAAACTGTTAAATAGAGTTATTTTTGTGGTATAATCTATTTAGTATAAAAATATTTTATAAAAGAGGGGGCTGTTATGAAAGAAAAATTTTTAAACTTTATGAAAGACAGATATGGTGGAGATATTTTAAACCGAATAATTTTATATTTTGCAATAGGTTTTTCTATTGCTAATCTATTTAAAAGAAGTGATATTTTTACAATTATTTCTATTTTGCTAATTGCTATTGTATTTTTTAGAGCATTTTCAAAAAATAAAAGAAAAAGAGCAATGGAGCAACTAAAATTTTTCAATTTAATTTCTCCAATATATTCAAAACTTTTAAAGTTCGCATCAAAAGATAGAAAAAATTACATATATTTCAAATGTAAAAATTGCAAACAAGAACTAAGAATCCCAAGAGGAAAAGGAAAGATAAAAGTTACTTGTCCACATTGCAAGCACGAAGAAATTAGAAAAAGCTAGGAAAAACCTAGCTTTTTTATACAACTAAAATAAAGTACAAAAACAATGATATGATTAAATAAAGTACCCAAAATTAAATGTCAAATTTTTTCTTTGGAAATTCATCAAGTTCTTGTAAAAATATGTCTTTAATTAAATTTACAAAAAATTTTTTCATAATCTATTTATTTGTAGCACCTTTACTTTGCAATAATTTTTCCATATTTTTAGTATAATGAACACTTCCGTCTGCAAGTATCCAAAAAGCCTCTGTACCTTCAACTTTTTCTAAAAGTTTTTTTCCTTCTTCAACGTCCATTAAAAATAAACTTGTTGAAATAAAATCGGCAAGTCCTGAGTCTTTGCATAGAATTGTAACACTTTTAATTTTATCTTTAGGATAACCTGTTTGTGGGTCAATAATATGATTATAAGCCTTATCATCTACAAAATAAAATCTTTGGTAATCTCCACTTGTTACGGCACAAGTTTCATCTGTAAAAATAACTTCTTGAATTTCAACCTTTTTTGAATCAAAAGTAGGTGCTTGAATACCGATTCCCCATTTATTTTTGTCTTTTTCTAAAGGACTACCGATAGCTTTTACATTTCCTCCAGCTGAAATTATTGCACTTTTAAGTCCCATTTCTTTTAGTTTATTCATAACTTTTTCAACAGAATATCCCTTTGCAATAGCTCCAACATCAAGTCGCATATCTTTATCTTTTAGAAAAACAGTACTTTTTTCTTTATCAATTACAATATTATCAATATTTGTATGTTTCAATCCCTCTTTTATCTTATTTGCATCAGGTAATTTACCTTTAAGATTAACAGCCAAGTCCTTTTCTGCTCTCCAAAGAGTTGTTACACTCCCAAGTCCGATATTAGTTTTATTAGACAACTTCTTATAGTTCTCAATAGAAAATTCCAAAAGCTCTATGATTTCCTTATCCACCTTTACAGATTCTTTTCCTGCATTATCATTAATCGTCTTTATATTATTTTCATTCGCATTTTCAAAAGAATTATAAAGGTTATGATATCTTTTCATATCCTCTTCTAAAAATTTGAAATATTTATTAAATTCTTTTTCACTCGCACAATATGCACTAAAAGCTATATCCGTATCAAAAACTCCAAAAAATCCCTTTGAAAACTTTTTAAAACTTGCACTTTCATTTTCCTTAACTTCTTTTTTAGTTGTTACCTTTTCAGTATTCTTCGAACAAGCACTAAAAACTAAACAACATAATAACAAAACTATAATACTTTTATTAAATTTCTTCATCTTCCCACAACTTTACTAAAAATTTTTATGTCTTAAATACCAAATAGGATATATACTTGAAAATCCGTCATAAACATCGTTAATCTCTTTTATTTTCTCTGTTATATATTCGTCATCGACATTCTTGTTTTCTACAAAAATATCATATAAATTTTCAATTATAGTATATACTCCTAAAAGTTTAAAAAATGCTCTTGGAACATTATTGTCAAAATATCCATTAACAACACCTGTCAATAAACTGGAATTATTTTCGTGATATAAATTCATATTTCTAAATTCAAAATATGAATCTGACCTTAAAATTTTGTACTCCTCGATTATTTGAAACTTGCCGTCTTTTGAAATTTTTATATCCTCAAGCCCATTAATTCCGATAATGGTTGTACAAGTTCTCTCCTTCAAACAATATCTGTTTCTTTCAAGAAAATCAAAAAGAACATATTCTAAATTTCCCCTGTACTTTCCAAGTCCGTACTTATGCAAAAATTTATTTATTCTATAATTATAATGCTTATTCCACCTACCACAATCCGCTCCTTGAAAGCTCTTGTGGTATTCAAAAATAAATCTTCCTATTTCAAAACCAATCTTATAAGCGTCATCATCACTTAAACTATTTTTTTCATCAACAACAAAAGGAATAATTCTATAACAAAACTTATCGTCCAAAATCCCAATATCCTCATAAGAAATATTGGAAAAATTATTTGATAAATTATTTAAACAATCAAAAATTTTATTTATCTTGGAAAATTTTCCATAAGGAAATAAATTCAAAATAAACTTTTCTTTTTCGTTTTCTAAAAAAAATTCCTTGTCATTTATTTTTTCTACTCTTAAATTTTTATTCTTTATAAATTCTATATTTTTAACTAATTCAAGCATAATTTCCCTCTATGTATTAAACTCCAACAGACTTTATAAGAGCCTCATTAACTTTTTTCATAAAGAACTCATCAGTAAAACCGACTTTTTCTCTAAGCCTTTTTTTATCTATCGTTCTTATTTGCTCCAATAACACCACAGAATTTTTAGGAAGTCCAAATTCTGCTGAAACTTCAACATGAGTAGGAAGTTTCACTTTATTCATCTGAGAAGTTATAGCTGCAATAATAACAGTTGGACTATATTTGTTTCCAACATCATTTTGCACGACCAAAACAGGCCTTACTCCCCCTTGTTCTGAACCAACAACGGGACTTAAATCAGCATAAAAAATATCGCCTCTTTTTACCTTCATATATTTTTTCTTTTAGCAAAAACTAAAAGCACTCCCTCTTAAATAATCTTATTTAATTATTATATAGTTTTATGGAAAATAAATCAATACTTAATAATTATTATTGAAAAAAATCACAAAAAAAAAAGCACCCTTTCGGGTGCTAAAAATATTTTTATTTATTATGGCAACAAGGTTTTGATGCTCTGAAGAACCAAATATTTTTTTGTAATTCGCCAATATGTCCTTCTAGCATTCCAACGATTACGAAATCTCCAGCTTCATCAGCTTCTTCTCTGATTTTAGTAGCTTCTTCTTTAAGAGAAACTAAATCATTCATAACTATTTCATTTACTTCGTCAACTGTTACTTTCTTTGATTCTAATTCCTTAATTGTAGCAATTTCAAGATATTCTTTTAATGATGCACAAGGGAATCCACCTCTCATTTTGATTGATTCAGCAACTTCATCATACCATTCAAAGAATGTATCATATAATCCTTCTGTGAATGTATGTGTTTGATAGAAGTTTCTTCCTTCTACATTCCAATGTAAGTTATGCAATTTTGTAGTCATAACTGCGATGTTTGATAAATAAACATTTAAACTTTTAAAATCTTTCATTTTTTTATTCCTCCTAAGTGTATTATCATTTACAATAATTATATACCCATTTTTTAAAAAAAATAAAGTTTTTTTTCAAATTTTTTCAAAAAAATTTTTTTATATTTGTGGTAAGTATTTTAGCAAAAAAACTATTTCAAATCACATATTTGGTGTGCTTTTTAAAATTTTTTATGAATTTATTTCTTAAATGGAAAATGATAATTTTATCAAGCAATAATTATCTTAAAAACGGCTAAATTGTAACATTTTTGTAATTGCTTTTATTTTTTTTTCTGTTATAATTTCTAATAGACAAATTTATTAAGGAATGAAGAAAATGAAAAATTTTAACATAGATAATAATAAAAAAAATTTCACTAAAAAAAGAAATTTACAAAATGGTGAAATTAAAAAGACAAATTTAAAAAGCGATGAAAATTTATCTAAAAACAAAGAAGAAAAATTAATACAAAATCCAAATTATATAAAAAGTTTTGACGGACTTCGTGCAATCGCCGTAGTTTTAGTAATGCTTTATCATATAATTCCACATAAAATTGCCGGTGGGTATCTCGGCGTTGTAATCTTTCTAGTTTTAAGTGGATATTTAGTAACCGATAATTTTTTAAAAGAAATGGACGAACATATTCATCTGGATATTTTAAACTTTTGGAAAAAAAGAATTATAAAACTATATACTCCTTTGTTACCGATGCTTAGCATAGTAAGTTTATTAGTATTATGTTTCTTTAATGATATGCTAAATGGATATGTTGGAAATTTATTCAGCTCACTTTTTGGAATAAACAACATTTACCAAATAATACATGGCTTATCTTATTTTGAATCACATGGAAATCCAAATCCATTTACTCATCTTTGGTCTTTGGGTCTTGAAGTGCAATTCTATTTAATATGGCCAATCTTGATTTCAACACTTTATGGAACTTTAAAATTAAAAAGAAAAAATATAGCTATTATAACTTTTATTCTATCTATACTATCTGCTCTAACAATGTATTTACTATATAGTCCAAATACAGATGTTTCAAGAATCTACTATGGAATAGACACTAGAGCATTCAGTTTTTTAATAGGCTCATTGTTTGGCTGTTTATATCCAAGAAAAAAAGTACAAAATTTAGAATTTTCAAAAGTAAGAAATATCGGTATAAATATTTTTTCTGTAATGCTATTTTCTTTTATAATTTATATTTCAATAATACTGGATGCAAAATTAGATATAGTTTATAAATTCGGTATGTATTTTTACTCATTACTTATTGGTCTGTTTTTAGTTTTTATACTTTTAAAAGACAATATAATGAATAAACTTTTAAGTTTAACTCCTTTTACAGTAGTTGGAAGAAGAAGTTATAGCCTTTATTTGTGGCAATACCCTATAACTATATTTATAGGAGATTTTCTAAAGTGGAGTAAAATTTCTGTTATATATTTAGTTGTTATTGAATTTATATTTTCAATTATTTTCGCAGAAATAAGTTATAGAGTTTTCGAAGGTAAAAAGAATTATTTAAGGTATATAAATAAAAAATGTGAAGAAGATATAACAAATAAAAATCTTTTTGCATCTGTTGGCATTTTAGCGATTTTTATAATATTTTCTACTTCCATTTTATCTCTTTCACAAAAATCAAATGATATTGATGAGTTAAAGAATAAACTTGAAAATATACAAAAAAATAATGAAGAAAAAGAAAATTATTTAGAAATTCCTGACAAAAAAGTTGTAAGAGAAGTAGCTAAAGATAAAGAAGAAAATAAAGTAGATATTTCAAAAGAAAGTATTACATTTATCGGAGATAGTGTAATGTTATCATCTGCCGATAAAATGAAGGAAGAGTTTAAAAATTCTGTTATAGATGCAAAGGTTAGTAGGCAAGCTTGGGATTTACCAAAAGTTTTAGAAGATTTAAATAAAAAGAATAATATAAAAGATATTGTTGTAATCCACTTAGGAACTAATTACAAAATAGACAAAGAAAAGTTTAAAGAATATTTAAAATCTTTAGAAAAAAGACAAATCTTTTTAATTAACTGCGTTGTTCCTGAACCTTGGGAAGAACAAGTAAATATAACGATAAAAGAAATTTCAGATGAAATGGAAAATGTTAAAATGATAGACTGGTATTCTGTTGCTAAAAACAAAAAAGAAATTTTTTACAAAGATGCTACTCACCCGAATGAAAAAGGCGCAAAAGAATACACAGAATTATTAAAAACAGAATTAAGTAAACACATAAAAAAAGGAGCGTAATGCTCCTTTTAAATTACTTTTTTACACTCGCTCCACTTAGTTCAATGCTTTTATTCACAAGAACATTAAGCGCATCAATTGTATTTATTTTTTTATCAATATCTAAAAGACTTAGTTCAGTACAAGCTATTATTCCAATAGTCTCATCATCACAATATCTATTTAAAATTTCAATAAAATCTGTATTTTCTAAATTATTTGTTTCTTTGATATTATAGATTATATCCATAACGGAATTTTTATCTTCCAAAGAAATTTCTTTAACTTCAACTCCATATTTATCGGCATACTTTTCATATACTTTTGAATTTAGTGTCCCAAGTGTTCCAAATACAGCTATTTTTTTTATTCCTCTATCTTTTATTTCTAAAATAGTTTCTTCAATCATATTTATGATTTTTAAATTTGTAAAATTTTTAAATTCATCATAAAAGTAATGACTTGTATTGCAAGGAATAGCAACTGTATTAACTCCAATTTTTTCAAGAGTTTCAAAATCTTTTCTTATTGCATCTAAAAATTCAGTTTTTCTATTTTCAATAATACATTTTGTCCTGTCAGGCATAGTTGAATGATTTAATACAATCAAATTAATATGTTCGTTATCCTTATGTGCATCTGTATTTAAAACTATTTTTTCATAAAAATTAACAGTTGCTAAAGGTCCCATACCTCCAATAACACCCAGTTTATACACTATTTCCTCCTAAATATTTTTCTAAAAACTTTTCCTAATAGAATTTTATTAAAGAAAAACCAAGGTTTCAAATCATAAATAGCAAAAATTGCAGGAGCCCATTTACTTGAAAATGAAATCTTTAAAGATTTTAAAATTCCAACTTGTTTAGTTTTCTTATAACGCCAAATTGCAACCATATCTTCAAAGCCGTAAATAAAAGCATAGTTTGTATCATAGTCGATATATTTACAATCACTTTCTTTTAAATTTCCGGTTAAATCAAGATATGCAATGTAAGGCGTATTTATTCCAATTTTATAAATCAAATTATTAAAATTAGTAGTCCTTGCGTTTATTTCTATCAGATAGATTTCTCCCGTTTTTTCGTGTCTTTTAAATTCTATTTCTCCAAAACCTCTATAACCGATTTTTTCTAAAAAAGGCTTTGAAATATCAATTAATTTTTGATTGTACTTTTGAATCGTAAAACAAGATGCTCCAAAGTTTATCGGCCATTGTCTTTGTTTTTGAGCAGTCATATAATGAGTAGTTTTTCCATTTTTATCAATATAACAATCATAAGTCAACATACAATCATCAAAACCCGGAACAATTTCTTGAATAAAAATTTCTATATCATTGTCTTTCGCTTTTTTTATTCCGTTTTCCATTTCTTCAACATTATTACAGATAAAAACTTTATTTCTAAAGACCTTAGTAAACTTTACAGTATCAACAGGCTTGATGATACAAGGAAATCCAACTTCATTTTTTACTTTTTCAACTAATTTTTCATCATTTGCATTAATTGTAGTAGGAATTTTTACTCCGTTTTCTTTGGCAATATCGTATAAAATCCACTTATCCATCAACTTAGTATTAAGACCCCTAACTTGACTAATCAAATAATATTTTTCAAGCTCATCATAATATTTATCTATAAACTCTACATATTTATCATGTGATGGCAATATAACCGGTTTTTCATCTTGCTTTTTACCATATTCAATTAAATCTAAAAAAGTTTGTTCGTCATTCTTATTCAAATCATAAACTTTAAGAAATTCACAAATATATTTTGACTTCGCACCATAAGTTTCAAAATCATAATCGCAAGCAACAACATGAACTCCCTCACGACCCAAACATCTTATCATACTAAGTCCTATATAATAATTACAGCCTAAAACAACCGCTTTATTCATAACTCTACCTCTTAATTAAAATATTGTTCATACCATTTTAAAAATGTATAAATTGTATAAACCTTACGTCCATTATTTTCTACATTATTAAAGTGATTGTCAATAAGTGTATTTATCTTTTCAACATCAAAAAATTCACCGACAAATTCTTTATTGAAAACTTCTTTAACTATATTATAATATTTTTCTTCTTTAATCCAATTTACAAAAGGAACTAAGAAACCTGCTTTTCTTCTCTTCGCCCAATCCTCCGGCAATTTGTTTTTAGCAGCCTTTCTAAAAGCATATTTTGTAGTTGTTCCGTTTACCTTATGTTTTACAGGAATTGACCTTGCAAGTTCCCACATTTTTTTATCCAAAAGTGGAACTCTAAGCTCGATAGAATTTGCCATAGTCATTTTGTCTGCCTTTAGCAAAATATCATCAATTATCCACATATTCATATCAAGATACAATCTTTTTGAAACATCGTCCATATCCTTAACTTTATCATAATATTTTTTAGTTAAATCTCTTGAAGTTTCAGAATTTTTATACTTTTCTTTCAAAATTGAATTGGCTTGTTCATCAGACATTATATCAGCTTGTCCAATATATCTGTCTTCAACCTTTTGTCCATATTTCATAATTATAGTTTTACCACTAAAATGTTTTTTGTCTTTGAATTTTTTGTATAATTTACTTCTTAAACAAAATGGTAATTTTTTATAAATTCTTTGTGGAAGTGCCTCTTCATATTCATTATATCCTGCAAATAATTCATCAGCGCCTTCTCCGGATAAAACTACCTTTACCTGTTCTCTTGCAAGTTTTGATAAAAAGTATAGTGGAACAGATGAAAGATTTGCATGTGGTTCATCTGAATAATATTGAACTTTATTTATTCCTTCAAAAAATTCGTCCGGAGTAATTATTTTTGAATAATTTTCTATTCCAAGACTATCAGAAAGCTCCTTTGCATAAACAGTTTCGTCAAATCCTTTGTTGTCAAAGCCGACAGAGAAAGTCTTATTTGGCATCGCAGTCGCAACTACATAACTTGAGTCAACACCTCCTGAAAGGAAAGAACCAACTTCAACATCACTAATCTTATGGTATCTAACTGACTCTTCAACTTCTTTTTCAATCTTACTTACAGCCTCATCAAAAGTCATTTCCTTATAGTCAAGACTTATATTGTAATAACTTTTTATTTCCAACTTTCCATTTTCAAAGATATAATAATGTCCGGGTCTAAGTTTCTTTACCCCTTTGAAAAAAGTTTCCTCTAAAGGATTGTATTGAAAAACAAGATAATGTTTAAGAGCTTTTTCGTTTACTTCTTTTTTGAATTTTGGATATTTCAAAAATGATTTTACTTCAGAGCCAAAAACAAAATCTCCGTCTATCATTGTGTAATAATATGGTTTAATTCCAAAGTGGTCTCTTGCTCCAAAAAGTTTTTCTTTTTTGCTATCCCAGATAGTAAAAGCAAACATACCTCTTAGTTTAGCTAAAATACCTTCTTCGCCATATTCTTCATAACCATGCAAAATTACTTCTGTATCCGTATTTGTTTTAAATTTATATCCTTTTTCTAATAAATCAGCTTTAATTTCTTGGTAGTTGTAAATTTCTCCATTAAAAATTATAGCAATATCATCAGTTTCATTTAAAATTGGTTGAGATCCCTCATTTAAATCTATTATACTAAGTCTTCTAAAACCAAAATTAATTCCTTTATCAAAATAATAGCCATCACTGTCAGGTCCACGATGAACTATCTGACTATTCATTTCTTTTATTATATTTTCGTCTTTTATATCTTTACTATAAAATCCTACAAATCCACACATATTTTCTCCTTAAGAATAATTCAAAATTTCTTTTTTACTGTAAATTTTATTGTAACATATTATATCTCATTTTACAAATTTTAAACAATTCTATCCTTTAATGGAAATAAAATTTCCTCTCTATCATAAGAGCTGTTTTTTTCCAAAATATAGTTAAGTCCAATTCTACCTGCCTTATCCATTCCTTGACAACCTGCAAACATAACAACATCGTCTTTTTGTGCAAGGTCAATAACAGTTTCAACAGCCTCTTTTAAAGTATCAAACAAATGAACCTTTATATTGTTTTCGTTCATAATTTTTAAAAATATATCTCTTTCTTCGTTAGAAACTTCATCTTTCCAAGTAACCGTATCTTTACTTAAAGTTGCATATATTTCTTTTAATTTTAATTTATCATTCCATTCGATAATTTTTAAAGCATTTTCTTCGTTAAGTTCAACTCCACGATTTCCTCTTATTGCGTATAAAAATTTTATATCGTTATACTTCATTTTACAAAGTGTTTCAAGAGTTACATCGATATTAACTTCATTTGCAAAATGGTCATCAATTATTTTAAAATCTTTTTCAAAAATAATTTCAAATCTTCTTTCAACGCCTCTAAATTTTTTCAAAGCACTTTGAATTGTTGGAATACTTATTCCGTCCAAAAGAGCAATTCCTATCGCCACCATTGAATTCATAACAGAACTAAAACCAGCTGTATTTAATTCAATATAAAATTCACCTTTTTTCAAAATTCCGTTTTTAGTTTCAATATCTCTATTTATGATAAAATCAAATTTACCACGACCAGTTGATAAGTCTAGATTTTTCATTGAAAAATTTTCTTCTAAACTATCCAATGATAAAGAAAAAACTTTAGCCTTAGTTTTTGAGGCTAATTCTTTTATCTCCAAATTATCAAAATTCAAAAGAGCTATTTGATGCTCCTTAGCCTCAGTTATCAACTTGGACTTTTCTCTTTTATATGCCTCATAGCTACCATGTTGCTCCATATGTTCTTTACTTAAATTATGGAAACTTACAATATTATAATCAACATCCTTTGCTCTATCCAACTCTAAAGCTGCAGAAGAAACTTCCATAATTACCTTATCAGCATTTTTTTCTCTAAAAATACTCAAATACTTTTGTAAATCTAAACTTTCAGGAGTTGTTAAATAAGACGGAATCATAAAATCATCAATTTTTACAAAAACCGTTCCAATAATTCCAACCTTAAGTCCTGCCTCTTCATAAATATTTTTAAGCATAAAACTTGTTGTAGTCTTACCATTTGTAGCAGTAATTCCAATAACATCTAAATCTTTACTCGGCTTACCATAATAATTATGAGAAATTTTTGAAAGAGCGGACCTTGAATTTTTAACTCTAATTTGAATTATATCTGTATCAACAAAGTCCTCAACTATACAAGCATAACAGCCTTTTTCCTTAGCTGAATCTATATAGATATGTCCATCTGTTTTATATCCTTTTATCGCTACAAAAATATCATTTCCTGAAATATTTTTTGAATTATATTCTATTTTTTCAATTTCTTTTTCAATATCTAAATTACCTTTTACTTCTAAAATTTCTAAATCTTCTAAAAGAGTTTTTAATTTCATAACATACTCCTTTCAAAACAAAAAACTAAATAACAAAAAAAGGTCTCATAAGAGACCTTGGAGGCGACATCCAGATTTGAACTGGAGATGAAGGTGTTGCAGACCTCTGCCTTACCACTTGGCTATGTCGCCAAATTGAAATGGAGCGGAAGACGAGATTCGAACTCGCGACCCTCGCCTTGGCAAGGCGATGCTCTACCACTGAGCCACTCCCGCATATTTGGTGCCCAGAGGCGGAATCGAACCACCGACACGAGGATTTTCAGTCCTCTGCTCTACCGACTGAGCTATCTGGGCATATAAATTATTCTTTTTTTTTGATACGTTCACTTTTTACATAATTTTTATTTTTACCTTTGATAGCTCATTCTCTCGTGCTTCGCACTAAACTAAGGCATTGCCTAAAAACAACTTCGTTGTTTTTGCCACTTCCTTATACCGACTTTTTGCTATCTGGGCATATAATATTCAATTTTTTCTTTGATAATATTGAAATATAAATCAATAAAAAACAAAATAATCTTAACTCATAAGTACCTTGATATTATACAATATTAATATAACATTGTCAAGTATTTTTCTAAAAATATTGTTGCTATTAATTAATCTCAAATTGCTGTAAATTTAAAATTTTGAACAAAAATAAAATTTTTTTAAAATTTTTTTTATTTTTTGCCGTTTTTTAATTGATTTTTTTTTTTATTGTTGTATAATATATGTTAATATATTTTTTGATAAATTTTAATTTGATTGCTTTTTAAATTTTTCAAAAAAATAATTAGGACAAAAAATAATTTTATCAGGAGGAGAAAAAATAATATGTGGGAAACAAAATTCCAAAAAGAAGGCTTAACATTTGATGATGTACTTTTAATTCCAGCAAGAAGTGAAGTTTTACCAAAGGACGTTGATTTATCTTCACAACTTACTAAAAAAATCAAATTAAATATTCCGGTTGTTTCTGCTGCAATGGATACTGTAACAGAACACAAAATGGCAATAGCAATGGCAAGAGAAGGTGGTCTTGGGGTAATACATAAAAATATGCCTATTGAACAACAAGCTGAAGAAGTTAGAAAAGTTAAACGTTCAGAAAGCGGTGTTATAAATGACCCATTCTTCTTAACTCCGGAACATAAAGTTCAAGAGGCTGAGGACTTAATGAGAAGATATAGAATTTCAGGTGTCCCTATTGTAAATTCTTTAGAAGAAAAAAAATTAGTTGGAATTTTGACTAATAGAGATTTAAGATTTTTAGAAGATTATTCAGTAAAGATTGATACTGTAATGACAAAAGAAAATCTTGTAACAGCTCCTTCAAATACTACTTTAAATGAGGCTGCTCAAATTTTAAGAAATCACAAAATCGAAAAGTTACCTCTTGTAAATGACAAGGGAATTTTAACTGGATTAATAACTATTAAAGATATTGAAAAAGTTGTTAAATATCCAAACTCTGCAAAAGATGCTCAAGGAAGATTACTTGTAGCTGCATCAGTTGGAACAGGTGCTGATACTTTTGAAAGATTAGAGGCTCTTGTAAACGCTGGAGTTGATGCTGTGGTTATCGATACTGCTCATGGTCATTCAATGGGAGTTGTTAAAAAAGTTAAAGAAATCAAAGAAAAATATCCTGAACTTGATATTATCGCAGGTAATGTTGTAACAGCTGATGCAACTAGAACTCTTTTTGAGGCAGGTGCAGATGTTGTTAAAGTTGGTGTAGGTCCAGGTTCAATCTGTACAACAAGAGTTGTTGCAGGAGTTGGTGTTCCTCAAATTACAGCTGTATATGATTGTGCAACTGTTGCTAGAGAAATGGGAAAAACAATCATCGCTGATGGTGGATTAAAATATTCAGGAGATGTTGTTAAAGCACTTGCTGCAGGTGGAAATGTTGTAATGTTAGGTTCAATGCTTGCAGGTACTGACGAATCACCAGGAGAATTTGAAATTTTCCAAGGAAGAAGATTCAAAACTTATAGAGGTATGGGTTCTCTTGCCGCAATGGAAAAAGGTTCAAAAGATAGATACTTCCAAGAAGATGGCAAAAAACTTGTTCCAGAAGGAATTGAAGGAAGAACTCCTTACAAAGGAACATTAGCAGATGCAATTTACCAAATCGTTGGTGGAATTAGAGCAGGTATGGGATATACAGGAGCAAAAGACTTAGAAACTTTAAGAGAAACTGCTCAATTTGTTAGAATGACAGGTGCTGGTCTTATAGAATCTCACCCACATGATGTTCAAATAACAAAAGAAGCTCCAAACTATTCTAAATAGTTATATAGAAAAAGGCTATTCGTTTTAAAGCGAATAGCCTTTATTTTTTTTAATTATTATTGATATACCGCTCTACTTCCACCAATTAATTTTGGCCTTGAAGTCAATGCCGTTAAATGAGCATTCCCTATTTCTTTTATTGATAATCTTACCGGTACTTGAACAAATTTTACATGCATACCAATGGAAGTGTCGCCTATGTCAAGTCCTGCTTTCGCAACTATTTTTTCTACAACTACCGGATTTTTAAATAATTCATAAGCTGAGGTTGCGACTCCACCACCCGCATTTTTTTGTGGTACAACATTTACTATTTCAAAATTATTTTTTCTTGCAACACATTTTTCAACAACCAACGCTCTGTTCAAATGCTCACAACATTGAACTGCAAAATTCACATTTATTTTATCCAATTTTTCTTTTATAGTTTCAACAATCAGTTTGCCAACCTCAATATCTGTATCTTTTCCAATATGTTTTCCTTTTACTTCACTTGTACTGCAACCCAAAACAAAAATATCGCCCTCTTCAAACTTTGCCTTTTCAATAAGCTCGTCCATACAAATTTGTAAATCTTCTTTAATTTTCATTAAGTCCATAAGAAACCTCCTTAAACCTCTATCTTCCTTAGAGTTCTAAAAAGCAATATAAAACCCGTTACAGCTGAAATAGCATCAACTATTGGATAACTAATCCATGCTCCTAAAACTCCAAATTCACCTACCATAATTATAACTATTGGAATATATAAAAGTGTTTCTCTATAAATCGATAATAAAAAATTGTATCTTTCCTTACCGATAGATTGGAAAAAGTATATACAAATATAATAAAAACTAAGAAGTGGAAAAACTAAGATAACATATTTAAAACTTTTAGTAGCTATCTCTAAAAGCCTTTCATCTTTTAAAAATAAATTTATAACAAATTTTACATTGTAAATCATAAATATCCAGATTATCGTAGATAGAGAAAAAACTAATACAAAACCTGTTTTTATAATTTTTTTCATTTTAAAAAAGTTTTTTGCTCCATAATTATAAGAAATTAATGGTTGAATTGAACTACTCACTCCAATCATAGCCACAAACATAAACATAGATACCTTTGTAACTACGCCAACTAAAATAATTGCATCATTTCCACCAACCGGTAAAAGCAAATGATTAAGCACACTAATCAAAATCGCATCCGAAAACTCTATTATGAATGAAGAAAAACCTATTGCTAAAATATTGCAAGAAATTTTTATATCAAATCTCGGGATCAAACTAAAACCATTTTCTCTTTGCAATTTTTTTACATAGAAAAATGCAAATACAAAAGAAATAATTTGACTAAAAACGGTAGCAATTGCTGCACCCTCAACGCCCATATTAAAATGTTTAACTAAAACAAAGTCGATTACTATATTTATAAAAGCTCCGATGCTTGAAGAAAACAACATAACTTTCATCTTTCCATAAGCAATATTCATATAACCAAAGACTGTTGTAAATGCTAAAAAAACATTCCCAAACATAACTATTCTTAAATATCCAACTGAATGTATGAGTATTTCATCTCTTGCTCCTAAAAACATACAAATATCCTTAATAAACAAAAGAGAGATTGTTGTAACTAAAAAAATTATAATCAAAGTTAGTCCTGTTACAGCCGTTGTATATTTAGTTATTTCTTTTGAACGCTTTTCTCCAAGCCTTCTTGATATTAAATTTGAAACTCCAATTCCAAGACAAATTGAAATTGCAATAACGAGTCTTTGCAAAGGAAAAACAACGCTCAAAGCGCCTATCGAATTTGCTCCAACATATTTTCCAACGAAAAAAGTATCGACCATATTGTATAGCTCTGCAATCAAAATACTCAAAATTCCTGGAATTGCAAAATGCAAAAGCGCTTTAATAATATTATTTTCAGAATAAACACTCTTGGTGTCCATCGTTATAAACCTCCTTAATCCTCATATCCATTTGGATTATTTAATTGCCATCTCCAACTGTCTTCACACATTTCTCTTATTCCATATTTAGCTTCCCAACCAAGTTCTTCCTTTGCCTTAGTAGAATCAGCAAAACATTCTGCAATATCTCCGCTTCTTCTCGGAGTAACTACATATTTTATCTTTTTCCCTGTAACTTCTTCAAAATTTTTAATCATATCAAAAACACTATAACCTTCACCTGTTCCAAGATTATAAATTCTAACAGCTTTACTGTCTTCAAATTTTTTAATTGCTTTTATATGACCTAATGCTAAATCCAAAACATGAATATAATCCCTTACACCTGTTCCATCTTTTGTTTCATAGTCATCTCCAAAAACTCTAACATAGTCTAATTTACCAACTGCAACTTGAGTTATATATGGAACTAAATTATTAGGAATTCCATTAGGATTTTCACCTATTCTACCGCTCTTATGAGCTCCAATCGGATTAAAATATCTAAGAAGAACAATATTCCAATCATTATCGGAAATATACAAATCCGTAAAAATTTCTTCTGAAAATAATTTTGTTCTTCCGTAAGGATTTGTAACAGAAAGTGAAAAATCTTCTTTTATAGGAACAGACTTCGGCTTTCCATAAACAGTAGCAGAAGAGCTGAAAATTAAATTTTTTACATTAAATTCTCTCATAACTTCTATAAGTTTTATGCTTCCGTTAATATTATTATCATAATATTCTATAGGTTTTTCAACTGATTCTCCAACAGCCTTAAGTCCTGCAAAATGTATTACCCCATAAATATCATTTTCTGAAAAAATCTTTCTAAGTATTTCTTTATCTCTAATATCACCTTTGTAGAATTTGAATTTTTTGCCACTAAGCTCTTCAATTCTTCTTAAAACTTTTTCGCTTGAGTTGTAAAAATTATCAATTATTACTACATCATATCCTTCATTTAAAAGTTCTATACAAGTATGAGAGCCAATATATCCGGCTCCTCCTGTAACTAAAATTTGTTTCATATTTATCTCCTATTTTATATTTTTAATCAATTCTCTACATATAATTTCATCTTTTTTTAATTGTTCTATCAGTTCATCAACTGAATTGAACTTAATATTATCTCTTAATCTTTTTAAAAAGCAAAGCTCAATATCTTTTCCGTAAATATCTTCATCAAAATCAAAAATATGTGATTCTATTGTAGATTTTTTATTATCAAAAGTTGGATTGTAACCAATACTTGAAAAGCTATAAAGTTCTTTTTCATCAACTATCGTCTTTGTAAAATAAACTCCCTCTTTTGGAATAACATAATTAAAAGAAATATCCAAATTTGCAGTAGGAAAACCTAGATTTCTCCCTCTTTGAAAACCAGAAACAACTTTACCCTTTATAGAATAAAAATTACCAAGCAAATCTTTTACAAGTTCAACATTTCCATTTCTTATGTATTCAATAATTTTTGTACTACTAATTTCCATATTATCTAAACTTATCTTATCAACAATAGTACAAGATAAATTTTTATTATTCATATATGATTTAATAAAATCAGTATTTCCCCCACGATTTTTTGCAAATCTATAATCACTTCCAACAACGATATGTTTTACATTTAAGTTTTCAGTTAAAAACTCCAAAAATTCTAATGGAGTTAAATTTTTAATCTTTTCAGAAAACTCAATGCTAAAAACATAATCTATATTAAAACTTTCAAGCCTTTTTAATTTATCATAAAAGGACATTATCCTACTTGAACTCTGATTAAAAATAAAATCCTTAGTATGGCTTTCAAAAAGAAAAACAACAGTCTTATATCCCTTTTTAATCTTTATATTATTTAATTCAGAAATCAAACTTTGATGACCGATATGAAAACCATCAAAATTTCCCAGAGCTACAACAATATTATCAAATTTAAAATCACTTTCCAAATTCAATTTAAAATGCTCCATAAAAACCCCTTTTTCATTTAATCTTTAAAGTAATTATACCAAAAAAAAGAGTAAATTTCAATTTTGATACTAAACACTAATTAAAATTACTAAAGTTAAATAAAGTACCTGCTTGAAGACCTCTCCAAGCACTACGTTTTGTCGAGGTGACGTTTTAGGTGCTTTTTAAAATATTTAGTCAGTATTTATTAGTTATTGAACCTAAAAAAGTGTGTCCGTTAAGAACACACTTTATCTATAATTTTTCTATTGCATCTAATATATCTGTTAAGCAATCTGTATCTAATTTTTCGGCTTCCCCTTCATCAACCATTTCAGGTATTTTTTTATCAAGTGGAATTTTTGCAACATTTGTAAGTCCAAATTTTCTTGATATGTAAGGTAAGTCGCTTTCTCCAAATATATTTAATTCTTCGTTACAACAAGGACATTTAAAGTAACTCATATTTTCAACAATTCCTATAATTGGAATATTCATCATTCTTGCCATTTTAACTGCCTTTTCCACAATCATAGAAACCAAATCTTGTGGTGAGGTTACAATTATAATTCCATCAACAGGTAGTGATTGGAAAACTGTTAGTGGCACATCACCTGTTCCTGGTGGCATATCAACGAACATATAATCTACATTTTCCCAAACAACATCTGTCCAAAATTGTTTTATTACTCCTGCGATAACAGGTCCTCTCCAGATAACAGGGTCTGTTTCTTTTTCAAGTAATAAATTTATACTCATTATTTTAATTCCATTTTCAGTTGTTGAAGGAATGATTCCTCTTTCATCTATTCTAGCTTTTTTGTCAATCCCAAAAGATTTTGGTATTGATGGTCCAGTAATATCGGCATCTAAAATACCAACTTCTTTTCCTCTTTTCATCATTCCACTCGCAAGCATAGAAGTGATTAAAGATTTTCCAACTCCACCTTTACCACTAATTACACCTATAACTTTTTTTATGTCGCTAAATTGATTTTGTTCAACCAACAAGCTTTCAAATTCTTCTGATACCCCACAGCTTGATGCACTTGAGCAACCAGAACAACCACCTGAACTACAACCACTACTCATATTGTTCCTCCTATATTTTTAATTCTTCAGAAATATACATTTTATAATATATTCCCTTTTTATTTATCAATTCTAAATGAGTTCCTTGTTCAAGAATAATCCCATTTTCAATTAAAACAATCTTATCACAATCCTTAATCGTTGACAATCTATGTGCAACAATTATAGACGTCTTTCCTTTTAAAATTTCTTTCATCTTATTTTGAATGATTTTTTCCGTTTCAGTATCTATCGAAGAAGTTGCCTCATCTAATATCAATAATTTCGGATTTTTTATCAAAGCTCTTGCAAAAGAGATTAATTGTTTTTGACCGTTGGATATACTATACCCATTTTCGCCAATGATTGTATCAATTCCATTTGGTAACTTATTTATAAAGTCATTTATTCCAAGCAAATCACAAACTTCAAAAATTTCCTCATCACTTGCATTTACATTTCCAAATTTTATATTTTCTTTTATTGAAATGGAAAAAAGTTGTGGCTGTTGCAAAACATATCCAAGATTGTCATACAAAAAAGTTTTATCAACATTTTTATAATCAATTCCGTCAAGATAGATATTTCCAGAAGTTACATCATAAAATTTACAAATCAAATTTACTATTGTAGATTTTCCACTTCCCGTACTTCCTATAAAAGCAACACTTTCACCTTTTTTTATTTCAAAATTAAAATCTTTTAAAATTAATTTTTCATCATCAAAATAATGAAAATTTACATTTTCAAATCTAATATTTCCTTCAAATTCCAAATTGTTTTTCTTTTCTTGTAAAACTTCATCTTCTTCATACAAAATTTGAAAAACTCTTTCAGCTGATGCCTGTGCAGATTTTAAATCTGTAAAAATTTGAGCGAGCATTTTAAAAGGCTCAAATATTTGAAAACTATAAGTTAAAAAACTTAAAAACGCTCCGTATGTCATTACATTTTTCATAACTGAAATTGACGAAAAATTAAATGCAAAACCTACACCAATACTTGCAACAAACATAACTATAGGAACAAAAATTGCAGATATTAATATAGATTTTAAATTATATTTTCTATATTTTTCATTGAAACTTAAAAATTCTCTTCGCTTTTTATTTTCAATTCCAAGAGCTTTAATTGTCTTTATATAGCTTAAAGACTCTGTATAACTTTTAATGATTTTTGAATTATAATCTCTTACTTTTCTTTGAAATTTCAAAATATTTTTTTGAAAAATCATCGTAACTATATAAATTACAGGTAGCATTAAAAATAGCATTAAAGTCAATGTATAGCTTAAATAAAGCATAATCGAAACAGAAAACAACAAAACAATAATGCTATGACAAGCATCTATGACTCCCCAACTAAAAACTTCGCTAAGTTTTTGAACGTCTGAAGTCAATCTTGAAATCAATTCACCCGTTTCATATCTCTTTACTGTTGTCAATGAAAATCTTTCAATTTTTTCAAAAACGGATTTTCTAATTTCCTTTGAAACTTTATATTCCAGTTTTCCACCTAAAACATAAAAACTGTAAATTGCAAGAGTTGAAATTATTACAAGCGAAAAAAATGCAATTCCAGCTAAAACAAAACCTTTTAAGTTCTGTCTTGTTATAAAATCATCTGTAAGTAGTTTTATAGACAAAGGAACAACTGCTTGTAAAACACCTGCAATTACAACTACAAACATCAACATATAAAGTTTTTTATATTCAATTTTATAAAATTTTATTAAATCTCTAAAAACATTTATATTTACAATTTTCTTTTTATCCATTATTTACATCATATTCCTTACTTTGAATTTCATTTATCTTGCTATACATTCCATTTTTTTGTATCAATTCATTATGCTTTCCGCTTTCAACAATCTTTCCCTCATTAATAACAATTATGTTATCACAATTATTTATCGTTGAAATTCTATGTGAAATAAAAATTGACGTAAATTTTCTATCCATTGATTTTAAAGCATTATTTATCTTCAAATCCGTATTCATATCAACAGCACTTAAACTGTCATCTAAAATCAACACTTCAAACGGTTTTAACAAACTTCTCGCAATGGAAATTCTCTGTTTTTGTCCACCAGAAAGATTTACACCATTATCGACAACTATGGTTTCATATTTTGAAGAAAAATTCAAAATTTCGTTGTGAATTGAAGAAATATTAGTCGCCCCATAAACAGAGTCTTCCCCTATATTGTCATCAACAATTTTTACATTATCCATAATTGACATATTAAAAAGTTCACTATCTTGCATAATCGCAGAAATTTTTTCTCTAATGTACCTTTTATTTATCTCATTTATATTTATTCCGTCAATTAAAATTTCTCCACTTGTAGCCTCAAAAAGTCCAAGCAAAAGATAGACTATCATACTCTTGCCACTTCCGGTTGCTCCTATGATTCCTAAACTTTCCCCTGCATTTACTACAAAACTTACATCATCTAAAACTAAATTTTCATTAATTTTTAAAGATACATTTTTAAATTCTATTTTTTCAGAAAATGAAACATCACTTATTCCACATTCATAATCTTCCTCAGGTAAATCCAAAACTTCATAAATTCTGGAAATCGAAACACTTGCTTTCGCCATATCACTAAGCAACTGCCCAATCTGTCTAATAGGCCAAACAATCATATTAATATAGATAACAAAAGCAATCAAATCTCCAAAATTCATTTTGCCTGTAATTGTTTCATAACCACCTACAACCAAAACTATCGCCAGTTGTAAAAAAGTTAAAAAGTCATTTACAGCCCTAAACTTTGCAAAAGTCCTCATAAAAGTATTTTGCATAATATTAAAAGTTTCATTTTTTTCTCTAAAAAGATTTAAAATATACTTTTCACGATTAAAAGCTTTAATAACTCTAGTATTGAATAAAACTTCTTTTATGAATACCATAAGTTCACTTTCAGCCTCATCTGTTTTTTTGAAAATTTTTCCAATTTTACCATAAAAAACATAAGACAAAATGGAAATAACAACGCAAAGACTTATACTTATAGTCGCAAGTTTAAAATTAATCAAAGACATAACTATAATTACCAGAATAATTGTTGCAACAGAGCCAAAAGCATTTACAAGCTGAGTTGCAAAAAGTTTTCTAACCGTTTCAATATCAGAAGAACTTCTTTGAATCAAATCTCCAGTAGAATAATCATTTAAGCATCTTATATCCAAATTTAAAAATTTATTATACATTTTTTCTTTTAAATTAAAAATCAAATTTTCACAAGCGACATTTGAATAATAATTCCTTAAAAAAATAAAAATACAGCTAATTCCTGTTAAAATAACTATTACAAAAGCCAATATGTATATATTTTCTCTTAAAAAATCTCTACCACCTATAAAGTCAACAGCTCTCCTTAAAATATCGTACTTATACTCCTTATTTCCGATTATAGAGTCAACTGTAATCATAATAACAATCGGAGTAAGCCCCGAAAAAATTTGTATAAAAATTGTAGAAATCATAGAAAGAAAATAAGTTAATCTATTATTTTTTAAAATTTTCCAAAAAAGTTTAATTTCTTTCAACATATCACCTCATAAAATACATACATATATTTTAATCTAATTTAGAAAAAAAGGCAAATTTATTTGGGTTTGTTCCACTTTTTTGGTATAATACATAGGAGGTGATTTTATGTGCACAACTTTTTCTATTTTTAGAAATGGAGAAACATTGCTCGGGAGAACAATGGACTTAAGAGATTATCACAGATATGAATTTAAATTTTTCCCAAGCAATTATAATTATGAAGAAGATATTTTTGGAAACAAATTATATACAAAATACAAAATTATGGGAACAACATTTAGAGATTACGACCATTTAATAGATGGAATAAATGAAAAAGGTCTTTTGGGTTGCACCAACTCTTTTAGAAATGTAATTAATTTCAAAAAAGAGCCTGACAATACAAGATTAAATTTAACATCAACAAAGATATTAAATGTATTTTTGACAAATTGTGAAACTTTAGAAGATATAAAAGCACTTGCTCCAAAGATACATATCGTAGAAAAATCTCTTGTCGATGAAACGAATTATTCAAGACATTACCACTATATGTTTACAGATAAAGATAATAAAAGTTTGATTATGGAAATAAAAGACGGAAATTTAGAAGTTTATGAAAATGAATATAACATAATGACAAACAGTCCAAGATTTGAAAAACATATAAAAAATTTACAAAAATATTTAGAAAAAAGAGAATTAAAAGGAAATATTCACACGCCAACAAAAAGATTCATAAGAGCATACATAGAGTTGGAAAATTTAAAACAAAATGAATTTTCAAAAAGTAACGAAGATATTTTATTTGATTCACTAAAAAAATTCACAATAACAAAAAAAGATTTAGAAAACATTTCAGAAAGCTCACAAAATATAACATTATACTACTCAATGTCAAACGCAAAAACTTTAAAATATCATTTAAAATATACAAATTCAAAAAATGTAAACAGTTTTTCATTTGACGACTTTAAAAATGGAAATAAAAAAGAAATAGTTCAGTTTATTTAGCACAAAAGAGAGACTTTAATATACAAAGTCTCTCTTTTAATTTATTCAAATACTATTTTATAATTTTCTTTTATTTCCTTGGTTGTATTTAACATTTCTGTAATAATTTTTTTTGCAACTTCTTTTGACTGCTCAAAAACGCCACTTTCTCTTGCATCCTTTTCAGCGTTTTCCTTACCACCTTGAGTAAACTCTGTATAATCTTCAACCTTAATTGGATTAAATATAGAATTCTTTTCATCATAGACCTTTAAAGATTTAAAATCCAACTCATTAGATAAAATTTTCGATTCAGGTAAAGTAATTTTTATTGTTTTACTGCCCTCATCAACATTTATCTTCGTTTCTGCTAAATCAATTCCAATCTTCAATATTCCAGTATAACTAACTATAAAACTAGATTTAGTAAAAGGTAATTTAAAATTGAATAATGTATTCCAGTCTTCTCTACTAACAACTTCCTTATACTTATATTGAATTGTAGATAATTCTTTTAATTCTTTAATTTGTACTCCAACAGTTTCATTTGTAATTTTAGGTTTTCCATTATCTCTATGAGTAAAATAATATCCCCCTACTATACCCAAGACAACTAATACTACCAACATTATAGATACAATACGTTTTTTAAACTCTGCCATCATAAGCAATCCTCCTAAATAAAAATAATATCGTAACCATTATATATATGTATATATGGAATGTGAATATTTTTTGCATAAAAAAGGCTAATAAATTAAATTTTATTCGCCATATCTATTATCTTTTTGAATCTATGATTTACTCCGGATTTACTTATGTTTAAAACTTCTGCAAGTTCTTTTAATGAAAAAGTTGGATTTTTTAATCTTAATTCACATAAGTCAAGTAAATTTTTATCCAAATTTTCTTTTCCATATTTTTTATAAACTGTATTTATTGCATCAATTTGTGTAAATGAAGTATTTAAAGTTTTATCTAAATTTGCCGTTTCACAATTTGTTAGTCTGTTTGTATTGTTCTTTATTTCTTTTATCATCTTAGTTTCTTCAAATTTGAATAAACTGTTTACCGTTCCAATTAGCGAAAGAAAATCAGAGATCATCGCACTATCTTTTACATAGACAATATATTGCCCCTTTTTCTCAAGACTTTTCGCTTTTATTCCAAATACTTTTAAATATCTTATAACAAGTTTGGATAATTCATCTGAATTTAAAGTAAATTCCAAATGGTAACTCTTGTCCGGATTTGCTATTGAGCCTGCACCTAAAAAAACTCCACATAAAAAGTTTTTAATAAAATCTTTACTTTTTGTAATATCTTCATAAAGCTCATCTTTTAAGAAAAGACTATCAAGGTCTGAAAAGTAAGTATCTTCTAAAAACTTCTTTGAAATTTCTTCATTTTCAATTACAATTTTATATACATTGTTTTTTCTTAAGTTTGAAATTTTTGAAACTATTATCTTTCCGTCATAAGAGTATAGAAATTTAAAAAGCTTAAAAATTCTTCTTATGATTGAATTGTTTGTAGTTTCAAATCTAATCGTAAAGGAAAAATTACTAAAAACAATCGTTCCATTAGTCCTTATAAAAGCAGAAAGTTCAGAAATAGCAGAATTTTTTTCTACTATTTCTCTTCTTGAAAGTTCATTTTTTAAATCAGTTGAAAATGCCATTATTTTCTTTTTCTCTTTTCGTAAAAATAATTCGCACTCTTTAGCATATTTCTTTCAGCATCATGCTTTACTAATTTTATAGCCTTGTCATAAGGTAAAAATATCGCCTCTACAAAGCCCTCTTCTCTCTGTGGATTCAAGCTCAAATCTTCAGGCTCCATATAAAAATAATGAACTGTTTTTTTCACTTTTTCACCGTCATTATGTTGGTAATCATATTTTACAAAACCTAAATACTTTACAATTTTACCAAGTATTCCAGATTCTTCTTGCACTTCTCTAACAGCTGCCACTTCTTTAGTTTCATTATCTTCAAGTCTTCCTTTTGGTAAAACCCATTCATTGCTAAACTTCTTTAACAAAAGAAAATTGCCATTATGAATAACAACTCCACCAGCACTAACCTCTAGCATAAAACCTCCTATTATCATATCACATATCTTCTTAATATTATAACACGAATTAAATATACATTCAAATAATAAAAATTAATTTGTATCCATAGCAACAATGTCATAAATATGATATAATAAATGGTAGTTTATATTAAAGGAGATTATAATGAAATTAGGAATAGTTGGATTACCAAATGTTGGTAAAAGTACATTATTTAACGCAATTACAAAAGCCGGAGCCGAATCGGCAAATTATCCTTTCTGTACTATTGACCCGAATGTAGGTCTTGTAAATGTACCTGATGAAAGATTAAATAAATTAACCGAGCTTTACAATTCAAAAAAGACAATTCCTGCTGTTATTGAATTTTATGATATTGCAGGTCTTGTAAAGGGAGCAAGTAAAGGTGAAGGTCTTGGAAATAAATTCTTATCTCATATTAGAGAAGTTGATGCAATCGTAGAAGTGATTAGATGTTTTGAAGATGAAAATATCGTTCATGTTGACGGAGAAGTTAATCCACTAAGAGATGTTGAAACTATTAACTTAGAACTTATTCTATCCGATTTAGAACTTGTGGAAAAAAGATTAGAAAAAGCTAGAAAATCTTTAAAGGGAAACAAAAGTTTTAAAGAAGAAGTTGACCTTTTAGAAAAAATATTACCTGTTTTAGAAGAAGGAAAATCTATTAGAACTTTAACTTTTGATGACGCTGAAAAAGCAATTTTAAAAAACTTTTCTCTTTTGAGTGTAAAGCCTATAATTTATGTTGCAAATGTAAATGAAGATGATATGATTGATGAAGGAAAGAGTAACGAATATGTAAAAATTTTAGATGATTTTGCTAAAAATGAAAATTCTGGAATCGTAGTTATAAGTGCTCAAATAGAAAAAGAAATTTCTGAACTTGAAGATGATGAACAAGTGGAATTTTTAAATGATTTAGGAATTTCTGAAAGTGGTGTTTCAAAGCTTATAAAAGAAAGCTACAACCTTTTAGGACTTATGAGTTTCTTAACAGCAGGCCCTGAAGAAACAAGAGCTTGGACTATAAAAATCGGAACAAGCGCCGTTAATGCTGCCGGAAAAATTCACTCAGACATTCAAAGAGGTTTCATCAGAGCAGAAATCGTAAATTATGATGACTTAATCTCACTTGGAAGTATGGTTACTGCAAGAGAAAAAGGTCTTGTAAGACTTGAAGGTAAAGAGTACATTATGCAAGACGGAGATGTAGTTTACTTTAGATTTAATGTTTAAACGAAAAGACTGTGCAACAAACACAGTCTTTCTTTTTTTACCTACCTAGAATATTTTTTACTTCTTCGTCTTTTAATTCATAATTATAAAATAATTTATAAAATTCTTTTACTTCTTTTTTAATATCATAATTATAAACTTCAGGATAAACTAAATTTCCAAGCCATTTCATTCCAATTACTCTATTAACTGCAGGTGGTCTTCCGAAGAAATTATATGGACCACTAGGAGTATAGAAAACTTTATTTTCCTTTACAGCTTTTAGAGTTTTAAAAGTTTCTTCTCCTTTAATTTGTTCAGCTAATTCTTTTGATTCAAAAATCAAGAAATCAGGATTTACTTCTGATAATTTTTCAAAAGGAATTTCATTTCCTGAACCGCCTTTAACTTTTTCTACGGTAATTGGATTTTGAGCACCGATAAATTCAATAATATCAGCGTGGATAGATCCTTTTGCATTTGCAAATAGTCCTGTTTTTCCTCCACCGTAGTAAACTTTTTTAACATCTTTTATCTTTGCCTTATTTGCTTCAATTTCCTTATATGTCTTCTTGATATATTCAGAAAGTTCTTTTCCTCTTTCTTTATTACCTAAAACTTCAGCAAGTCTGTCAAAAGCTTCAGGTAATTTGTCAAGAGTTAACTCAATGAAAACTACAGGGATTTTTAATTGTTCTTGTAGCTTGTTTAAATCTTCTTCAATTCCTTTTTTCTTTTCACCCATATCAATTATTACATCAGGTTTTGCATTTACAACAGCTTCCATATTAAGATTGGCTTTCTTTCCATAGAACGCTCCAAATTCAGGTAATTTTTTCAACTCATCGGTAATATACTTTTCTGTACTCTTTGAAAATTTTGATGCTACCCCAACAAGTTTATTTGGCTCAAAAATATGCAACATAACTTGTGCAGGATTTCCTGATGGAGCAACTCTTGTAATGTTTTGTTTTAAAGTAACTTCTCTTCCCAAGTCATCTTTAAAAACTCTAGTTTCGTTCTTTGTCTCTGTTTGTTCATTTTTCTTTTCAGCAGGTTTCGAACAAGCTGTAAAAAGAAGTCCGAAAGTTAAACAAAGAGCTAAAATTCTCTTAAATTTTTTCATATTTCCTCCTTTTCCACTACTACAATGGCTGTATTTTTAGGTTTACAATAATATTTTGTAAAAATTTCCCCATTGTAATTGTAATCTATATCTTTTACATTAGATATCAAATTAATTCCTTTTTCGCCATACCATTTATTTAAGTACTTAATAACTTCTTCATCATCTTTTAACGGTTGACCAAATTCAAAAGTTTGTCTGTAAATTTTATAGGGAATTTTTCTATCATCTAAAAACTTACAAATATCTTGAATAGTATTTTTATTCGGATTATGAACAATACTTTTTTCAACATCATTTCGTATTATTATCATCCTTTTAGTAAATAAGTTAAAAAAATTGTAAAAATAATCTTCAACATTTCCAAAATGACTAAATAAAATATTATCACTTACTCCAATTTTTTCAAAAAGTTCTCCATCATAACAATTAGAACAAATTGTCTTGAAATTTTTAATTTTGTTTTTTGCAATATTATCTTCCAAAAGATCTAAAACCTTATCATCATAATCTACCCCAATTATATCACTGAAATAATCAGATAATTTCATAGGCAAAATTCCTAATCCACAACCGAAGTCAATAAGGCTTTCTCCTTTTGGAATGATTTTTTTGATTTCTAAAGTCATATTATCGTGATATTTAGTATATTCTGAAGCAACTAAATACCATTTTATTCTATCTTCATTCCAAAACATAATCGCGTCTAACCTCCTTATAATCAGGAATACAAAATTTTCCGTTTTCAGTTTCAATTAAATTTATAGGAACATTATATAATTTTTCTAAAAGTTCCTTATTCAAAATAGATACATCTCCAAAAAAACTTTCCTTATTTTTTCTAACTATAAGTACCTTATCTGCATAAGTCAAAGCGTGATTAGGATTATGAGTTGTAATTAAAAATCCTATATTTTTTTTCTTCAATGAATTACAAATTTCCATTATCTTTAGCTGATTTCCATAATCTAAATTAGCAACCGGCTCATCCATAAAAATATAGTTATTGGCTTGCAACAATGCTCTTGCAATTAAAACAAGCTGTCTTTCTCCTCCGCTGATTTGCCTGTAGTTTTTATCTTTTAAATAAGAAATCCCTAAAGTTTTTAAAATTTCAACTGATTTTTCATAATCTTCCTTTGTAGTTTTATAGAAAAATCCGTCTTTTTTAGAATAATTCCCCATTAATATAACATCAATAACTTTATAGTCAAATGCAGGAAAATGAATTTGCGGAATATAGGAAATAAATCTTGAAAGTTTTTTGCTGTCCAATATTTTTAAATCATTATCATCAATCAATGCTTTGCCGTTTTTTATAGGAATTAGTTTTAAAAGTGCTTTTAATAAAGTTGATTTTCCTGCCCCATTTTCTCCTAAAACACAGATTATCTCTCCTTTATTTAATGAAAAACAAATATCTTTTAATATTTCATTTTTCCCATAAAAAACTTGTAAATTTTTAACCTCTATCATAATCTCTACCTTTTTTATAAATTAAATACAAGAATATAGGTGCTCCAATAAAAGAAGTAACAATTCCAATAGGAATTTCAGAAGTAGTAATATTTCTGCATAAAATATCCACAACAAGTAAAAAACTCGCTCCTAAAAGTCCAGATGCGGGAATTACAAATCTATAATCATCTCCGAAGATAAGTCTTGAAAAATGTGGTATTACAAGTCCAATCCATCCAATTATTCCTGTAACTGCAACACTTGAAGCAGTCATTAATGTTGCAAAAAATATTATAATAAATCTTATTTTTTCAGTATTTAATCCAAGTGTTTTAGCCTCTTCTTCCCCCATTGTAAAAATATTTATTTCTATTTTATATAAATTTGAAACTATAAGTCCAATTACAATAGGGAAAAATATAAATTTAAAATCAATCATTTTTACTGATGCCAAAGAGCCCATAAGCCAATATGTTATGCTTGGTAGCTGATTTTCCGTATCTGCAACAAGTTTTACAAAAGAAATTAAAGAAGAAAATAAACTTCCTATCATCATTCCAGTTAAAATAAGTCCTAAAATTCTATCACTTCTAAAAATTTTACTTAAAGTGTATGTTACAAAAACTGAAAGAATCCCTAAACTAAAAGACAAAAGTGTTATTTCAAAAAAATTAAAATACATCAGTATTCCAAAAGCTGAACCAAATGCTGAAGCTTGTGTTGCTCCTAAAATATCAGGACTTACCATTGGATTTTTTAAAAGTCCTTGAAACAATGCACCACTTGTAGAAATACCTGCCCCTACAAGCATAGCACATAATACTCTTGGAATCCTTATATTCCAAATTATTGTACTTTGAACTGAATCACTAACGATTCCATAAAAAATTCTATCTACTATCACTTTTATTACTTCAAAAAATTTAACAGGATAACGACCGATGCTAAATGAAAAAATAAAAGCTAAAACTAAAATAATTGTCAAGACAAAAAATTTTAATCTAATTTTAGTATTAATCATATAAACTCTCTTTTCTTTATTTTTATAAAAATATAACGATAGTATAAAAATTATAAAACATATCAAAATAAAAGTCAATACATTTTATCAGACAATCAAAAAGAAACAATATATTTTCCATTAAAAAATTTTTAAAATTAAAATTAACAAAAAAAGTCTAGCTATGAGCTTACTCAACGCTAGACTTTTATTCTGTAACAACAAAGTTCTAAGGATAATGCTTGATTAGAACCATCGTATTATTGTCTTAAAAATTCTTCTAATGTAATATTTTTCTTAAAAATTTTATTTGCATTTTCTACGCCAACAAAGCGAAAATGCCAAGGCTCAAATTTATAATTAGTCTTATCTTCTTTATTTTCAGGATAACGAAGAATAAAACCATATTTATGAGCATTTTTTATAAGCCATTTAAATTCTTCAGTTTCTTTAAAAGATTCTTTTAAATTTTTTTCTTCATCTTTTCCAATTATATCTAAACTTTGTCCAATTTGTGATTCATTATGACCTGCACTAGAATACATAGCATATTCAATATATTTGTCATTCTTAGGTGCATTTTTATTAAGTTGCTTTTGTTCTTCGTAACTTATAAATCCTTTATGCAAATCTAAAGTTATTCTATCTCTATTTGCATCTACTTTCATTAAATCAAATTGTTTTTCGACAAATTTATCAAAGCCGGGATTAAAATCACTAGGTAATTTATACTCCGTATTTACTAAAAGAATTCCCTTTATAACTTTAAATAATTTATTTTTAGATACATTTTCAATATTACTACTTTTAACAAAATAAAATTTATCTTCAAATTTAACCTTACTTATTCCATCTTTATATCCAAAAACTTCTAAATATTTTTCCTCTTCAACTTTTACTTTCTCTTTTAAAAGCTCCTCTGTTTCATAAAGAGATACTTTTTTCAAAGTTTTTGCATAATTAGTTGCAATATCGGAAAAATCTTTAACTTCCGGCAAAGTTAATGTTTCAAAATTGTATGGCATTTTACTTTCCAATTCAATTTTCTTCATTTTTTGTCGATTATAAAAATAAACCGAAGAAATCAATATTATCAAAAAAATTGTTATTAAAAAAATTATTTTTTTACTTTTTTTCAAAATATAAACCTCTATATAATTATAATATATATAATTAAAGGGATTTAGAAAACTAAATCCCTTAAACTATTTTATTCAACATCTAATACTTTTCTTCCTTTATACATTCCTGTGTCAGGATTAACTCTGTGAGGTACAACTAATTCATTAGTTTCAGGATCTCTAACTAGAGCTACTTTAGGTAGTCTATATGAAGATGCTCTTCTTTTATCTCTTCTTGCTTTAGAAGTTTTTCTCTTAGGTACTGCCATTATAACACCTCCTCTGAATTTTTATAACATATACCCCCGTTTTAAACGGATAACAAAAATATTATACTATAAAAAAATTAATTTGTCAACAATTATTTTACTAAATCCATAGTATCTCTTGCAATCATTAACTCTTCGTTTGTAGGAACGATTAAAACTTTAACTCTTGAGTCATCTGCTGAAATAATAGCCTCATCTCTTGTATCATTTTTAGCATCATCAAGTTTGATTCCGTATTCTTCCATTCCTTCTAATATTAATTTACGCATTGAGGCTGAGTTTTCACCAATACCACCAGCAAATGAAATAGCATCAATATGTCCTAATTCAGCCATAAATCCACCAACATATCTTCTTACTCTTGTGATGAACATATCTAAAGCTAATTGTGCTCTGTCATTTCCTTTTTCTGCTGCCTCTTCTAAATCTCTAAAGTCTGAACTTAATCCTGAAACTCCAAGAACACCTGATTTTTTATTTAAAATTTGATTCATTTCATCAGCTGAATATCCTTTTTCGTTCATTAAGAAAGTCATAACAGTTGGGTCAATATCTCCACTTCTTGTTCCCATTAAAAGTCCTTCTAATGGAGTTAATCCCATTGTTGTATCATAACATTCTCCGTTTTTGATTGCAGCGATTGATGAACCGTTTCCTAAGTGAACAGTTATAATATTAAGATTTTCTTTAGCTGTATCTAATAATTCAGCAGTTCTTAAAGTTACATATCTATGGCTTGTTCCATGGAAACCGAATTTTCTAAGTCTGTAATCTTCATAATATTCATAAGGGATTGCATACATAAATGTTCTTGCAGGCATAGTTTGATGGAAAGCTGTATCAAATACTGCTACATTTTTCTTTCCTGGAACTAAGCTTTCACAAGCCTCAATACCCATTAAGTTTGCAGGGTTGTGTAATGGACCAAATTTAATAAATTCTCTAACTTTAGCCTTTACATTTTCATCAATAATAGTTGATGCTGTTAATTTATCTCCACCATGAAGTACTCTGTGTCCGATAGCATTAACTTCATCTAAGCTCTTAACAACTCCGTATTTTTCATCAACAAGAGCATCAAAAACATGTTTAATAGCTGCTGTATGGTCTGCCATAGCTTCTTCAACAACTAATTTTTCACTTCCAACTTTGTGAGTTAATTTTGAACCTTCAATACCAATTCTTTCAACTAATCCTTTACATAATACACTTTCATCAGTCATATCGAATAATTGATATTTTAAAGATGAACTTCCACAGTTAATTACTAAAATTTTCATTAATTTTCCTCCTAAGATTTTTAAAAAAATATATTTTCACATACACTAATATTTTACTATTTTCTTTAAATTAAGTCAATACAAAATGCTAATTATTAAGCATCTAAAATTTTTTAAAAAAATAGAACTAACTTAAATAAAATTAGTTCTAAAAATAATTTTTAATGTTTTTTTGCTCCAAGTTTATTTTCATTACCATTTAAAAGTCTAACTATATTGGCTTTGTGTCTATAAACAGTCAACAATAATAAAAATAAAAATGTGGATAAAACATAAATATTTCTATATCCAAAAAACATATATGATATTGGTAAAACAGATGCTGTTGATAGCATTGATCCTAATGATATATATTTTGTAAATATTACGATTAAAATAAATATACTAATCGCTATAAGTGCTAATCTATAATCTAAAAACACAATAAAACCAAAAGATGATGCTATTCCTTTACCACCCTTAAAATTCAAAAACACAGGCCAATTATGTCCTAAAACTACAAATATTCCACTTAACAATATTCCGTTTAATCCTAAAAATTTCATTCCAATATAACAAGCTAAAATTGATTTTAAAAAGTCAATAATAAAAGTTAAAACGCCTGCCTTAAGGCCAAAGACCCTAAGTGCATTTGTTGTACCGGCGTTTTTACTTCCATAATTTCTAATATCTTTGTTAAATAATATTTTTCCAAAAATTATACCACCTGAAATATTTCCTAAAAAGTATGAAATAATTATACAAGCTAAAACTTTAAGCATTATCTTCTCCTCTCGCTCTAAGTTCAAAAACTATCGGTGATGAAGTAAAAGAAAAATTCTTTCTAATTTGATTTTCCAAATATCTCAAATAAGAAAAATGCATTAACTCTACCTTATTCACAAATATTACAAACTTTGGTGGTCTAACTGAAACTTGACTTGCATAAAATATTTTTAGTCTTTGTCCTTTATCAGTTGGTGGAGCATTGTGAACAACTGCATCATTTATAATGTCGTTCAAAATACCTGTTGAGATTCTTGTACTATAATTTTCATCAGCAATTTTAATTGCATCAAATAATTTATCAATTCTTTGCCCTGTTTTAACTGAAATAAAAACAAGTTGTGCATAAGGAACAAAGCTTAATTTAGTTCTTATATCATCTTCAAAAGCCTTATAAGTTTTATTGTCTTTAACAATTAAATCCCATTTATTAACTGCAATAATTAAAGCCTTATTTTGTTCTTTAGCAAAACCGATAACTTTTGTATCTTGCTCAGTAACCCCTTCAGTAGCATCAATTAAAAGCACAGCAATATCTGACCTTTCAACTGCATTCAAAGTTCTAACAACACTATATCTCTCTAAATTTTCAGTTATATTTTTCTTTCTTCTAAGCCCTGCTGTATCTGTAAAAATATAAGTTTTTCCATCAATTTCAACTCTTGAATCAATAGAATCTCTAGTTGTTCCTGCAATATCAGAAACTATCATTCTCTCTTCTCCTAAAATTCTATTCATAAGAGAACTTTTACCTACATTTGGTTTTCCGATTAATGCAACCTTTGTTACTTCTTCCTCTTCACCTGTATATTTATTTTCAGGAAATTCTTTTATGATTTCATCAAGTAAATCTCCAAGTCCAAATCCTTGAGTTGCAGAAATAACATTTAAATTTTCATAACCAAGCTCATAAAATTCATAAATTTCTGCAGGCATTTTATGAGTATCTATTTTATTTATAGCAAGTACAATAGGCTTTTTAGTTCTTCTAAGATAATTTGAAATTTCTCTATCTTCGTCCATCAAACCATTTTTACCATCAACAACAAATAAAATTACATCAGCATTTTCCATAGCCACATCAGCTTGAGCCTTAATTTTTTGTAAAATTATATCATCACTATTAGGCTCTAAACCACCGGTATCACAAAGAATAAAATGTTTATTTTGCCATTCAGCATCTTGATACAATCTATCTCTTGTAACACCCGGAGTGTCCTCAGTAATAGCAATTCTTTTATTTATAAGTTTATTAAAAAGTGTAGATTTCCCAACATTAGGACGTCCAACTACACAAACTAAAGGTCTTTGCATAAATTCACCTCCATATTTCTTAATATATATTCTACCATATTTTCTTTAAAAAAATAAGCTCCTTTAAAGGAGCTTATCATTATACTGGATAAATTGAAACTTGTTTCTTATCTCTACCTTTTCTTTCAAATCTTACAACACCAGAAATTTTAGCAAAAAGTGTATCATCTCCACCTTTACCAACATTTACTCCTGGGTGTATTTTTGTTCCACGTTGTCTAACTAAAATGTTACCAGCAAGAACGAATTGTCCGTCCCCTCTTTTAGCACCTAATCTTTTAGCTCTACTATCACGACCGTTTTTAGTACTACCTAAACCTTTTTTACTAGAAAAAAGTTGTAAATTCATCTTTAACATACTCTACACCTCCTTATAATAAATCTCAATATATTTATTATATTCTTCTTTCAATGATATAATGCCAACTTCAAAAGTTTTCATTATTGTTTGAACATCTCTAATTTTAAATTCATCCAAACTTTCAATGTCTAACATCATTCTCAAATATCCATCTCCTACTTTCAAATCCATATCATTAGAATCTATTGAACAAATCTTTTCAATAGCATTTGGAGTATTTATAGACAAAACAGATAATGATGCACAAAGAATGTCATTCTCTTCACTAAAATCAGCATGTCCTTCCATTTCAAATCCATAATATAAATCTTTTTTCTTAAAAATATAAATATTAGTCATTAAAATGCAATACTTTCGATTTTAACTTTTGTAAATGGTTGACGATGTCCTTTTTTCTTTCTATAATTTTTCTTAGCTTTGAACTTGAAAATTATAACTTTCTTTCCTCTTCCATGTCTTTCAACAGTTCCTTCAACCTTAGCTCCTTCAACTACTGGAGAACCAACTTTAATATCTCCGTCTTTAGAAACTAAAAGAACTCTATCAAAAGATACTTTTGAGCCTTCTTCAACATTTAGTTTTTCAACAAAAATGCTTTGTCCTTCTTCAACTTGGTATTGTTTACCACCTGTTTCAATTATTGCGTACATAGTGCACCTCCTCATTCTTAAGTCTCGCCGAATTAGGTGCTATGCTTTAAAAACCTAATCCGTGCGGTAACACAACAAGTAGTATATCATAAAAACAATAAAAAATCAAGATTTTTTTAAATTATTTTTTAATTTGGATTTAAAGTTTTAACTTTAAAATGTTAGTATAGAAGTTAAAATATTTATATTATTTTAAAATCAAAGAATTTGTGATATAATATGTTTAACTTTATACAAATTTAATTATATTAAATGTAATAAATAAAATTATAAAAAATAAAAAAATGATTGTTATTTGAGGAGGTTTTTTATGTTACAAAAAAAGGTAGAGAATAAACAATCTAAAACTAAAAAAGGAGATAAAAGTTTTTTAAAATCTTTTTTTAAATTCGTAAGCATAGTCATTCTATCAATATTTATGATTGGTGCAGGAATTACAGGAATTTTTGCAACTACATTTATAGATATTATGAAAGATGCTCCAATCATTAATGCGTCAAAGATGAATGAGCTTATGATTCAATCATCAACCATTCTTGATAGAAATGAAAATTTAGTTGAAAAAATTGAAAACTTAGAGAATAGAACTATTGTAAAGCTAAGTGATGTTCCGGAACATTTAATAAATGCTTTCATTTCAACTGAAGATGAAAGATTTTATTCTCATAAAGGTGTTGACCCAATAGGTATAGCAAAAAGTCTTATCGATACAGCAAGAGGTAGAATTCGTGGTGGGTCAACAATCGCTCAACAATTAGCAAGAAATATGTATCTTTCAAATGAAAGAAAAATTGAAAGAAAGTTAAAAGAGGCATATCTTGCAATTAAAATTACAGATAGTATTAAAAGAGAAGGTGTTCTTGAGGCATATCTTAATAGAGTTTTCTTAGGACAACATTCTTATGGTGTTCAATCAGCGAGTCAAGGTTACTTTTCAAAAGATGTTAAAGATTTAACCATAGCTGAATCTGCACTTCTTGCAGCAATAGTTCAAAGTCCTACAAACTACTCTCTATATAAAACTATAAAGCCTGAAAATGTTAGTGATGAATCTGCTGTTATAAAAGATTTAAATATCGGTGGTCAAGTTTATAAGGCAGTATATAATCCAAAAGTTTTAGATAGACAAAAATATGTTTTGAAAAAAATGTATGAACTTAAAAAAATAACTAAAGAAGAATATGATAATGCTGTTAATGAAGATGTATTTTCTGCTATAAATCCAAACAAAGGCTTTGAAAGGGAAGTTTCAACTTACTTCACTGAATATGTTAAGTATCAAGTTGCTGAAAAATTAATGAAAAAATTTAATTATACTAAAGAAGAGGCTTGGGACAAAATATATAATGGTGGACTTACAATTCATTCTACAATGGATCAAAATATACAAAAGAATTTAGAAAAACTTTATGCAGATTTTGCAAATGCAATGAATGCTCCAAGATATGGAGGTCCTTCATTTGCAGCTTTTAAAAGAGATAGAGCAAGTAATATAACTGATGAAAAAGGTAATATAATCTTGTATAAAAAAGCTAATCTTTTAGATGAAAATAACAATGTTATAATTCCAAAAGGAGAGTTTTCTATTGACTCAGATAATTCTTTAAAAATAAATAGTCAGAGAGTTTCAATATATCAAAATGTTTTGTCAATGGCTAGTTTTTATACAGTTAATGACCAAAACAACTTAGTTACCCATGGAATTGGAAATTTCCAACTTCCTGAGCAAGGAGTAACAGTTGAAAATGACAAATCTTTTAAAATTTCTGCATCTGTTTTTGAAAATTACAAAGATTTTTATAGTGTAAATGAAAATGGAAATTTAGTTTTAAATTCAAAATATTTCCAAGTTGATGAAAAAGGAACTGTTCAACCTCAATCTTCATCAGTCGTATTAGACCATAAAACAGGTCAGTTAATCGCAATAATTGGTGGTAGAGAAACAACAGGACACCCTCTAAATAGAGCTTATAGAGTTCCTAGACAACCGGGTTCTACTATGAAACCTTTGGGAGTATATATTCCTGCATTGGATAACGGATATACTGCTGCTACCGCAATAGAAGATGCTCCTCATTATAATGATAAAAAAGAACTTTGGCCAAAGAACTGGTATAATGGATATAGAGGATTACAAACTCTTAGAGAAAGTTTAGTACAATCTATCAACGTAAATGCTGTTAAGACTCTGGAAGATATAGGAATAGAAAAATCTAAAGAATATTTCAAAAAATTCGGTTTAATAAACGAAGATAATGAATTAGATGATACTTATATTTCAAGGTCTGAAAGTGTGGACCATAATGATGAAAACTTATCAAGTATGGCTCTTGGTGGTATGACAAGAGGTATGACCAACTTAAAAATGACTGGAGCTTATGCAGCAATAGCAAATGATGGAAAGTATCTTGAACCTATTTCATTTACAAAAGTTGTTGACTCAACAGGAAAAACTATTTTAGAACCTGAACAAAAGCAAAGACAAGTTACGTCTAAAGAAAATGCTTTTATAATGAGAGATATTTTAAAAGGTGTTCCTGACGTAATGGCTCAAGGTGCAAAGCACCCAACTATTGAAGTTTCAGGTAAAACAGGTACAACTGATGATATACAAGACTCTTGGTTTGTAGGTTTTACTCCATATTATACAATTGGAACTTGGATAGGTTTTGACAATCAACATATAAAACTTAATAACAATAACTCAATGGCAGCCACTCTTTGGGGGAAAGTTAATAGAATAGTTTTAGAAGGCAAAGAACCTAAAAAATTTGATGGTCCAAGTGAAAATATAATAAGAAAGTATGTTTCAATAAGAACTGGTCTATTAGCTACCGAAGGCACTGAAAAAGCAATTTATGAATATTTTGTAAAAGGTACAGAGCCTACAAAATATGAAGAAATTTACTATATAGCTTATAAAATAGATAAAAGAAACGGAAAGTTGGCCACAGATAAAACTCCTGAAGAATTTATTGAAGAAAAGAAGTTTTATATAAAACCGAATGTATATAAACCGGAAAAAACTGATTATGGCCCTAGTGATTTTATAAACCCACCACCAACTGAAGAATCAGATATAGTAGATAAACCTAAGGAAGAAGAAAAACCAAAGACTAATACTAAACCAAAAACAAATGATACTTCTAATAAAAATGATAAAGATAAAGATAAAGATAAAGATAAAAATAAAAATACAGAAAAAGATAAAAATAAAAATCCTTAAAAAGGAGTTGCTCTTGCAACTCCTTTTAATATACTTCTTCTATTATTCCTCCTCCGACTACAATATCATCAGAGTAAAATACAGCCGACTGCCCTTTGTTCGGTGCTCTAACAGGCTTTTCAAATTCAACAAATAATTCATTATCTTTATAAAATAATAATCCTTTTGTTTCGTTTTGTCCATGTCTAACCTTAACACTCACTTCCAACGGTTTTTCTAAAACTTCAAAAGGTATAAAGTTTTCATCTCTTATTTTTATTTTATTTTTATATAAAGAATCTTCGTCGGACAATGTGACAGTATTATCTCTTGCATTTATCTTAGAAACAAAAACTCTCTTTCCAAGTGCAATTCCAAGACCTTTTCTCTGTCCGACAGTATAATACACTATCCCATTATGTTTTCCTAATTTATTTCCATTTTCATCAATAAAAAAACCCTCTTTTATTAACTCAGGATTTCTCTGTTTTATAAACATACCATGGTCTCTATTTTGAACAAAACAAATTTCTTCGCTATCTTTTTTTGAATAAGTCAAAATATCTTCATCTTTTGCAATTTGTCTTACTTCGTCTTTTATCAAATCAGCAAGAGGAAATAAAGTCTTTGCTAAAACTTCTTGACTTGTATTATACAAAAAATATGTCTGGTCTTTTTTAGAATCTTTTGCCCTTTTTAATAAATATCTATTATAATTATTATCAAATTCAACTTTTGCATAATGTCCGGTTGAAATAAAATCTGCTTTTAAAGGTTTTATTTTATCTACAAAACTATTAAACTTTATATATTTATTACAAGCAACACAAGGGTTTGGAGTATATCCTAAAGAATACTCCCTAACAAAATTTTCAATAATTTTTCTATCAAATTCTTCTCTAAAACTCATTGTATAATGTTTCACGCCCATTGCCTCTGCAACTATTTTAGCGTCCATAACGGAAGATAATGAGCAACAACCTTTTTCTTCATCATACAAATGTCCTTTAGGTACTAAATTCATAGTAACCCCGATTACTTCGTATCCTTCTTTCAATAACAAATGGCAGGCAACACAACTGTCAACCCCGCCACTCATTCCTAAAATTACTCTTTTATTCAAAATTACCTCACTAATAACTGATAATTATTCCACCCTCATTTTCATAAGTAGAGGACAATCCTCTCGCAGGAACAATTAAAATTTCTTTAAAATTATATTTTTCAATAATTTTATTTCTTATTTCCTTAGCTCTTTCTAAACAATTACAATGAGTTATTACCAACTTTTTATCTTCAATATTTGAACAATTTTCAGATATAGAATCTACAAGTTCAGCATAAGCCTTCTTTAATCCTCTAACTTTTTTGTAAACCTCGATTTCTCCATCAACACCATACATAACAGGTTTAATGGAAAAAGCAGATACTATCATAGCTTTAAGTTTAGAAATTCTACCATTTTTAATTAAATTATCAAGGTTTTCTAAAACAAAAAATATTTTCATATCAGCAATATAATTTGTAACAGTATCTACTATTTCTTGAAATGACATTTTATTATTAATACATTCTTGAATTTTCAAAGCAACTAAAGTTTCACTTGCGGCAGCAGATTTTGTATCAAAAATATGAATCAATTTTTCTCCTTTTTCAAGTACCATTGTTCTAGCCAAACAAGCATTTGAATAAGTTGCGCTTAATTTTCCTGATAAAGTAATGCAAAAAACTTCCTTTGCTTGTTCAAATTTATCCATAAAAAGTTTTGGAGATGGAGCAGCTGTCTTTACAGAACTAGCCTTTTTCATATTTTCTATATATTCATTTAAATTCAAGTTTTCATCATCTAAATAATCTACATCATCAAGTTGTAAAGTCAAAGGTACTAACTCAATATCTAATTTATTCTTTAACTCTTCGGTTAAATCACAACAACTATCAGCAACTATAAGTCTTTCCCTCATATTATCCTAACCTCTCTTCAATAATTTTTGCAAGTTTTTTTGCCTCTAATTCTAATTCTTCTTGATTTTCTCCTTCAATCATTACTCTAACTAAAGGCTCTGTACCTGAAGGTCTTATCAAAACTCTACCATTTCCGGAAAATCTTTGCTCTATCTTCTTTATTTCTTCTACAATTTCTCTATCTTGTAAATAAGAATTTCTATTTTCCAACTTAACTTTCGCATTAACTAACACTTGTGGATAAGAAACCATAAGTTCATTGAAATATGATAGATTATTTATACTACTTGCAACCAATTCACAAATTTTAAGTGCTGTAAAAGTTCCATCCCCTGTCGTGCTATCATTTAAGAAAATTACATGTCCGGATTGTTCTGCTCCTAAAATATAATTATTTTCAAGCATATTTTCAAGCACAAATCTATCTCCAACTTTTGCTGGAATAAAATCAACTCCTATTGAATCTAAATACTTTTTAAGTCCGATATTACTCATAACAGTTCCTACTACTGCATTATTTGTAAGCTCATCTTTTTCTTTATATGACTTAGCCATAGCAGCTAAAATATGGTCTCCGTCCATAATATTTCCTTTTTCATCAACTGCTAAGCATCTGTCAGCATCTCCGTCAAAAGAAAATCCCATATCAACATCATTTTCTAAAACTGCTTGTCTAATAACTTCCATATTTGTACTACCACAGTTTAAGTTTATATTTTTTCCGTCTGGAGCAGTATTTAAAGAAATAACTTCCATACCTAAATCTTCAAATAATTTTCTTGCAATTTTATAAGCAGCGCCATTTCCAAAGTCAACTGCAATTTTTAAATTAGAAAAATCTGCATCTACTCTTGATTTTAAATAATCTGCATAAATAGAAACAGCATCAGTTTCTTCTGTGAAGATTCCTTCTTGTACTTCTCCAAAATCAAAATCTTCATCATCTAAAATACTTTCAACTTTAAATTCAATCTCATCTGAAATTTTAAAACCATTTTCATTAAAAATCTTGATTCCGTTATATTTAAAAGGATTATGTGATGCTGAAATAACAGCGCCTCCAACTGCCTTAAAATATTTTATTAAGCAAGCAACTGTTGGTGTAGGAGCAATTCCTATACTAACAACATTAAAGCCCATTTCCAATAAGCCTTTTGCCAAACTGTTTTCAAGGCTCTTTCCACTTTCTCTAGTATCTCTACCTATTATAAATAATTTTTCTTCTTCATTTTTTAAAATATATCCGACAGATTTTCCAAGTTTATATGCAAGTTCATCAGTTAAATTTTCTCCATAAACTCCACGAACACCATCTGTTCCAAAATAATTACCCATTCTTTCTCCTAATTAATTTTTATATTCACATAATAATTATCGTAACCACGATTAAATTAAACAACCTTATAAACATAAAGTTGCTCTTATTATATCATAAAAGAAAAAAAAAATCATTAATTAAAAGAAAAAACAGTGTATTTAAAAACACACTGTCCTTTAAGCATTTTCTTTTATTTTAAATTGTGCCATTAATATACTTATCAAAGTTATTCCAACCACTATTAAGTAAATTGATTTATTTTGTTCAAAGCCAAGTATTCCATTCGGTATTAGCTTTGAAATCCAAAGATACACTCTATCTCCAAAGTAAACTCCCATAGCGAAAAATAATTGGAATATTCCCATACTAACATTTCTATCCTCTTTTTCAAAATATTGCATAGCCATTGAAATCAAACAAGTATATGCAATTCCATATCCAAAACCGTTAAACATATATCCTAAAAATGCAGGTAAATAACTTCTAGTTAATAAAATTATTATATAAAAAACTAAATTCGAACCCAAACCTAAAACTAAAGTCTTTTCAATTCCAAATTTTTTAGCAAAATAAGTTCCTGCAAGTACACTTGCAACAAGTTGTGGAAAAGCAAACAAGACGTCAATATAGGCCAAAAAAAGTGGTGGCATATTAAGATTAACTTTTGCATAGGCAATCATATTTGCCCCTGAAGTTGAAAATTTTATAAATGAAACTAAAATTGCAATTAAACAAATATATAAATATCCTTTAAATTCAAAAACTTTTTTAACCTTTGCAAAACTAAATCTCTTCGCCGAATAAGAAACGTCTTTAACAAAAAAAGTCAAAACAAAAGCTATAACAGAAATAATTGCAGAAAGTGTCCAAAGCAATTTAAAATTTTTATATGAGCCATAAGTTGACAAATATTGAATAGGTGCTGCTATAAATTCTGCTAAAAGTGGTGCTATTGATAATATAGATGCCGAAATCGCAGCTTTTTCTTTAGAAAAAGTCTCTGAAAACAATACATTGAACACCGCAAGCATTGACGCACATATACCCATAGCTACTGATGAGAAATATAAAGTATTGTAACTTGGTTTTAAAACCACCATAAATGATGCCAATGTTAAAACAAAAAGCGCAATCTGAATAAATATCTTTTTTCTATTGAAAATATCACTAAGTATAAAAATCGGTAGCCTTATAAAGCAACTGATAAGCCCATAAGCAGAAGTTATCTGTGCAGCCATAATAATTGAAAAACCAAGTCCTCCCTCTTCCATAGGACTTATTGCATAAAGTTTTCTATATGCTCTAACAACAGTTATTCCACTCCAAAAAAGTACAAATAACCAAAAGATTATTTTTTGATTTCTATCTAAATCATACTTCTTTGAAATAAAAAATATAATTGCAAAAGTTAAAATAATCATAAAAATTGATGAATAAAGTTTATACATTTTTTCTCCTTAATTTTCTGGTTTAAATGCTAAAATTTTACCACGTCTTATATGTTCTCTTAAATTTAATTTGTGTCCCCATTTTGCAAGATATTCTTCAGTCAATTCTTCCTCAATTATTGTGTAAAGTTCAAACCCGACTTTTTTCAAAATACCCTTTAACTTCACTGAAGTTATTGAACCGGCAACTCAAGTTGCATGAAAAATAGGTTCATCTTTAACCCAAGTAGGAAGTTCATTGAATTGAACAATGTCTGAAATTGAAATTCTTCCACCCGGTTTCAAAACTCTAAAAATTTCAGAATAGACCTTTTCCTTATCTTCACAAAGATTTATAACACAATTTGAAATTACACAGTCAACCGTATTGTCTTCAACTTTAAGATTATCAATATCTGAAACCCTGAAATCCGTATTAAAAAGTTTTTTCTTTTCTCTTATGTAATTTGCCTTTTCAACCATTTCAGGAAGTCTATCAACACCGATAACAAGACCTGTTTCTCCAACAATTTTACAAGCCTTAAAAACGTCCATTCCCTTACCACAACCTAAATCTAAAACAGTTTCTCCCTCTTTTAAATTTGCATTTTGAATCGGATTTCCACAACCAAGCCCAAGATTTGCTCCACTTTCTAAATCTTCCAAAGTGTAACCTAAACTTAAAGCAATCTTTGTTTCAATCTCTTTGCTATCCTCTTGAGCATTTAAGCTATCTTTTATAGCAATATTTCTATATAAATTATCTATTGCTTTTCTATTATCACAACACTTCATAATAATCCTCCAATATAACTCTATTATTCTATCACAATTTAATAAATTAGTCCAATTAAAAAAATTTTTGTAATATAAATATTTTTTAATTTTTACATAATACAATATACCCAAATTGATAAATTTAAGTTTTAACGACAAATATATCTTGATTTTTTTTGAAATTCAATGTATTATATGGGTATAAGATAATTATAATTCACATAATTTAATTAAAGTAAATTATCTTGAATCAAAATTATATTATTAAGATATTTAGGAGGTGCGTTATGCAAATAACAAAAGATATGTTAATCGGAGACATTATTCAAATCCATCCGGACGCAGTAGAAATTTTATTTAATTTTGGACTTTCTTGCGTTGGCTGTCCTGCAAGCCAAATGGAGACTCTTGAAGAAGCTACTATGGTTCATGGACTAAACTTAGACTTACTTCTTGATGTCTTAAATGAAAATTCTTCAATCTAAAGAATGAATCCCTCACCCCACACAAAAGTGTTCGGTGAGTAGTACATATTTAAACAAAAATCACGAGCTAGTAGCTCGTGATTTTTTTATAAATATTAAAGATTTTCTAATAAAGTTTTTACAAATTCAAAAGTTCTTTGTGTTGAAGGAATATTTAATCTTTCAACCGGACTGTGAACGTCTTTCATTGTAGGTCCTATTGATATCATTTCCATATCAGGGAATGTATCAACGAAAACTGCAGGTTCTAAAGCTGCATGAACAACTTCAACCTTCATTTCTTTTCCAGTTAAATTTTTATAAACTTCTAATGCAGTATCTCTTAATTTTGAAACTTTTGCAAATTCCCAAGGTTTATAGTAATCTTCTAAAGTATATTCAACAGAATTTTCTTCATAAACTTTTTTTACGATATTTGTATATTCTTCAAAAGTTTTAGGATTTGAACTTCTAAGTGAAAGTGTAAATCTAATAATATCTCCGTCAAATTTAATCATCGCAAAGTTATCTGAGCATTCAACGATTGATGGATATTCTTCCATCATTGAGTAAACTCCATGAGGAATATTTCTAATTACATTTTCCAACTTTTCTTGACAGCCTTTGCATAAAACTTCTTTTTCATTTTCTATTTTTTCTATACTAACTCTCATATCCTTATCAAGTGGATATTCACTAATCAATTTAGAAAAATCAATATTAAATTCTTCTGCATCACTTGTGAAAACAACCTTAGCATCTCTAGGAATTGCATTGTGTTTTGTTCCACCTTCAAGACTAACCAATCTGTAATCAGCAATTTCTCTTACCATATCTAAAGCTCTAAGAGTAAATTTCAAAGAATTTCCTCTTTGTTGATGAATTTCCATTCCTGAATGTCCACCAAGCATATTATTTACATATAAAACAAAAGTATTTTTCTTATCATTTTCTTCGAATTTAACTTTTAAAGTACCCATAACATTATGTCCACCTGAACAACCTGAAAGTAAAATACCTTCTTCTTCAGCATCAATATTTAAAAGTTTTCTTCCGTTTAATAATTCTTTTTTAACAGCTCTTGCTCCTGCCATTGTTCTTTCCTCATCAGTAGTTACTAAAAGCTCTAATGCTGGATGTTTTGCATCTTTGTCTTCTAAAATAGCAAGACCCATAGCAACAGCAATTCCATCATCTGCACCTAAAGTTGTGCCTTTAGTCTTAACCCATTCTCCATCTACAATAACAGGAATCGGATCTTTTAAAAAGTCGTGGCAAACTCCGTCAGCTTTTTCAGCAACCATATCCATATGTCCTTGAATTACAATAGGTTCATGGTCAACATAATCTTTATGAGCAGGTTTTCTTATAACAATATTATTACTTTCATCTTGGATTGTTTCATATCCAAATGATTTTCCAACGCTGTACAAATAATCACTTACAGCTTGTTCATTTCCAGACTCTCTTGGAATCTTAGTTAGTTCTTCAAAATAATGAAAAACTCTTTCAGGTTTTAAATTTTCTAACATATTTTCCTCCATAAAATTTAATATATAACAAATATATTATATACCTTTTTGATATACTTTTGCAAGACACAAATACGAACTAAAAAAGTTTATCGAACTCTTCTATACTAAAAATAATTTTTTCTCCGTCATTAATTACCATAGCAGGAATACCGATTGAACCATTTTTCTTTGCAAAATCAAAAGCAGAATTTTCTCTAAAAATTAAAAATTTCTTTAAATTTGCTAAATTTTCATTAATGTCAAGATATAAATATTTTATCCCTCTTTTATCCAATTCGTTTTTCATAACAATGCAATCAGGACACATACTTGACCCAAAAACAACTTTTTTATTAATCATAATTTCTCCTTAAAATTCTAAAGATTTTTCTATGAAATCTTTTAATTCAGAAATTTTTATTCTTTCTTGTTCCATAGTATCTCTAAATCTAACAGTTACACATTCATCTTCCAAAGTATCAAAGTCAACAGTTATACAAAATGGAGTTCCAATTTCGTCTTGTCTTCTGTATCTCTTTCCAATACTTCCTGAAACATCTGTATCTATCATAAAATATTTTGAAAGTTCATCATAAATTTCATCAGATTTTTCTGATAATTTTTTAGTTAATGGTAAAATCGCTGCTTTAAATGGAGCTAAAGCCGGGTGCAATCTTAAAACAGTTCTTATGTCTCCTTCTCCTATTTCTTCCTCATCATAAGCATTACATAAGAAAGCTAATGCAACTCTATCTGCACCTAATGATGGCTCAATACAATATGGAACATATTTTTCATTTGTAACAGGATCGATATATCTTAAATCTTCTCCGGAAACTTCAATATGTCTTGATAAGTCATAATCAGTTCTGTCAGCAATTCCCCAAAGTTCTCCCCAACCGAATGGGAATAAAAATTCTATATCACAAGTGGCCTTACTGTAAAAACTTAATTCTTCTTGTTTATGGTCTCTAAGTCTTAAAGTTTCTTCGTTCATTCCTAAAGATAATAAGAAATTGAAAGAATAATTTTTCCAATAGTCATACCATTCTAAATCTTCTCCCGGTTTACAGAAAAATTCCAATTCCATTTGTTCAAATTCACGAGTTCTAAAAGTAAAATTACCCGGAGTAATTTCATTTCTAAAAGATTTCCCAACTTGAGCAATTCCAAACGGAACTTTCTTTCTTGAAGTTCTGGCAATATTTTTAAAGTTTACAAAAATGCCTTGAGCAGTTTCAGGTCTTAAATAAATTTCAGCTTTACTATCTTCAGTTACACCTTGAAAAGTTTTGAACATAAGGTTGAATCTTCTTATATTTGTAAAATTTTTCTTTCCACAACTTGGACAGCAAATATTTTTTTCTTCCATTAATTCTTCAACTTTTTCACTTTCCCAACCATCAACATTTATATCACCAAGATTATTTTCAAAATAAAAATCTTCTATAAGTTTATCAGCTCTAAAACGTGATTTACATTCCTTACAGTCAATCAAAGGGTCACTAAAACTACCAACATGACCTGATGCAACCCAAACTTCCGGATTCATCAAAATCGCACTATCAAGTCCAACATTATATTTTGATTGTTGAACAAATTTTTTCCACCAAGCCTTTTTAACATTATTTTTAAATTCAACACCCAAAGGACCATAATCCCAAGTGTTTGCAAGTCCACCATAAATTTCTGAACCCGGATAAATTATTCCCCTACTTTTACATAAAGAAACTACTTTTTCCATACTTTTTTCTGATTTCATAATATCCTCCTAAAATTTTACAAATAAAAAGGCCATATCGTAAGGGACGATATGACCGTGGTTCCACCCTAATTATGTCTAAAAGACATCTCTTCTTAAAATAATTTACTCCTGATTTCCCCATAATACAAAAATATAATTTCACACCAAACAATTACTCTCTAAAAATTTCATATTATTTTTTATCATTCAACGTAACTATTAACGAGTTAATTTTAACATATTTATAATTTAAAATCAATACTAATAAACTATAACTCTCATTCCAACATAAGAATTACTGTAAATATATCCCATTTCACTAGGTTGAACATTTATGCAACCATGTGATCCTCCCCATCTATAGTAATTACTATTTGAGAAAGCAGAAGATGGTTGCCAATTTGCATCATGAATTCCATAGTCTCCATAGAATGGCATCCAATATTGAACCCATGAAGCATATCCCGGACCTCTTAATATCCTTGAATATTCTTTTGAAAGAACTCTGAAATTTCCTATTACAGTAGGACTTACAGGCTTACCGCTTACGATACTAATTCTGGAAATTATATGTCCGTTTCTAACAATCCATAGTTTTTGATCGCTTAAACTTATAACTATAAAGTCACCATTTACATAACAACTTCTACCTGTATCTCTAGATCTCCAAACACCATCTGAAACATACCAATCGGAATCAGCTAAATCTACTTCTTCTCCATCTAAATAAGATTTTCCGTCGTAAAATCCATTAGCATATTTCCCATTCACAAAATATCTTTGTCCATTTCCATCTGTTGCATTTCCTGTATGTTTTTCTCCGTTTTTAAAGAAATACCAATCATATCCGTCGTCATACCAACCATTTGCAGGACTTATATTTTCATCGTAGAAAACTCCATTTGCATAAGTTTGTCCTTTTGATACTAAGCCATCTTTATATAATTTACCATCATATATTCCATTTGCATATTTGCCGTTTACAAAATATCTTCTTCCATTTGCATCTGTTCCAAATCCATTATATTTTTTACCTTTTTGGAAAAAATACCAATCTGTTCCATCATCATACCAACCATTTGCAATTTTACCTTCAGTATAAAATATTTCGTCTATATAAGCATTTGCATATTTCCCGTTA
>NZ_KQ960151.1:0-111284 GCF_001553085.1 Parvimonas sp. KA00067
TATATTATAACATATTATTAATAATATGTCAACACTTTTTACAAAAAAAATTGAAAAAATTTAAGATTTTTTTATTTTTAAATGCAAAAAAAGATAGATTTTAAAATCTATCTTTTCAGTAAAACGTCCACAATTATTATTTGTTGTGGGCTTAAAAATGGTGCAGGAAAGAGGACTTGAACCCCCACGTCAATGACACTAGATCCTAAGTCTAGCGCGTCTGCCAGTTCCGCCATTCCTGCATAAATGGGGTGGATGATGGGATTCGAACCCATGACCTTCAGAGCCACAATCTGACGCCCTAACCAGCTAGGCCACACCCACCAAACTTTATCATTTTTCAATGCTTGTATATTATACCAGTTTATAAAATTTTTGTCAATACTTTTTTTAAAAATTTTTTATTTATATGCAATGTTCGTCTTTACAAGTATGTGTATGATGTTTTTCTTCTTCTTTTGAATGTTTTATTTCTTCAAGTTCTTCTTTTGACAGTTTTTCTCTACAACTTTTGCAAAGTCCTTTTATTTCTAGGTGATGACTTGTTACGATAAATTCTGTTTTGCTTTCAATGTCGTCTATCAAGCTATGTATCGGGCAATGATTTATCGGAATTATTTTTTTGCATTTTTCACAAATCAAGCTATGTATATGTCCGTTGTTTAATTGGAAATATGTTGTTCCGTCAATTTCTGCGGTCTTTTTTGCAATATTTTTTTCGCAAAATTGATTTAATGCTCTGTAAACACTTGATATGCTATATTTTTCGTCTTTTGTTGAGATTGCGTTGTAAATGTCTTCGGCTGTTGTCGGAACTTCTCTTTTTTGTAATTCTTTTAGTATAGCTAATCTGTTTTTTGTGATTTTTAAATCATTATCTTTTAAAATTTTCAAAAAAACTTTTTTCATAAATAAACTCCTTTGCTTGATTTTTGTTTAAAATAGTTATATAATAATGTTTATGTAAATGCGTTTTATTTGCAAATGCAAATATTCGCAAAATAAAATTTAAAGGAGTAGATTATGAAAAAAATCTTATCAAAAATCATTTCCTTTGTCCTTATTATATCACTTTTTTCAGCTTGTGGCAAAGATAATGTAAAAAATAATCAAAAAGAAGAAAAACAAACAATATATACTTCATTTTATGCTTTGCAAAGTGTAACAAAAGAAATTGTTGGAGATAAAATGGAAGTTAAAAATTTAATTCCAAATGGACAAGGTGTTCATCATTGGGAGCCGACTGCCAAGGATATGAAAGACTTATACAAAGGTAGTGTTATTTTAGTCAACGGTTTAAACTTGGAAACTTGGACTGAAAAATTCAAATCAGCACTTACGGATTTAAAATTGGTTGAGGTTTCAAAGGGTGTTAATTTGTTAGAAACAGAGCATCATCATGAAGAAGGTGAGGATCATGAACACGAGCATCATCACGAAGAAGGTGAGGATCATGAACACGAACATAAGCACGAACACGAACACGAACATAAGCACGAACACGAACATAAAGGCGAAAATAAAGACGTTGTAAAACCTATGACTGAAAAGGAAGAAAAGCATCATAGTCATGGAAAATATGACCCGCATATTTGGTTAAGTCTTAGAAATATGAAGGTTGTTGCAAAGAATATTTGCGACCAAGTTATTTCTATGGATAAGGCTAACGAAAGTTACTATAAAGAAAATTTAAAAAAGGTTGAAAATAGACTTGATGAGTTGGATAAAAAATATGCTGATGAATTGAAAAATTCAAGAACAAAGTCAATCATAACTTCTCACGAGGCTTTTGCATATCTTTTTAATGATTATGGTTTAAAACAAATTGCAATCGAAGGGTTAAATTCAGAGTCAGAACCTGATTTAGCAAAGATGAAATCAATCGTTGAACAAGCTAAAAAAGAGGGCTTAAAATATGTTTTCTATGAAGAACTTAGTGAAAGTAAAGTTGAAGAAACTATTGCGAAGGAAATTGGTGGACAAGTTAAGATGCTTTATACAATAGAAGGTCAAACTGAAGAACAATCTAAGGAAAATAAAGACTATTTTACAATGATGGAAGAAAATTTAAAGGCTTTAGTTGAGGCAACAAAGTAGGAGAATAGTTTGGATAGTATTATTTCTATAAAAGATTTAACTTTTTCTTATAATGGAGGCGTAAACATTTTAGAAAATCTCTCTTTTGATATTCAAAAGAGGGATTTTATAGCTATAATCGGGGCAAATGGTAGTGGAAAATCTACTTTGTTAAAACTGATTTTAAAAGAGCTTACCCCTTCAAGCGGAGAAATTGTTATTTCAAATACAAATATTAAAAATTTTAAAGATTGGAACAAAATCGGTTATGTTCCACAAATAAATGCAAATAGCATACCTAATTTTCCGATAACGGCTTTAGAGATTGTAACTCTAAATCTTTATGATAAAATGGGATTTTTAAAATTTTCAAGAAAAAAACACATTGAACTTGCAAAGAGAGCTTTGGCACAGGTTAATATGCTTGATTTTGCACATACGCCGATAAATAAAATGAGTGGTGGGCAACAACAGAGGATTATGATTGCAAAGTCTTTGATAAACAATCCGAAGATTTTGATTTTTGATGAGCCTACGACAGGAATAGATAAAGAGAGTAAAGAACAACTTTTTAAGATTTTAAATCATCTTAACAACGCACATGGAATTACAATTTTGCTTGTAACTCACGAGCTTGAGATTATGAAGGACAATCTTACAAAAGTTGTGGAAATAAAAGATAAGAAAGTAGTGGTGAGATAATGTTTCAACTTGAATTTATGAGAAGAGCTTTTTTAGTTGGAATTATGTTATCCATTGTTATACCTTGCATTGGGGTTGTTATGGTAAATAAGAGAAATTCTATGATAGGAGATGCTCTATCTCACGTTTCCCTTGCAGGGGTTACAATCGGACTTATCTTTAGAGTTAATCCAATTATAACGGCGATAATATCTTGTGCGGTTGCAAGTTTTTCCATAGAAATTATGAGAAGATATTTTCCAAAAAATTCGGATATATCAACTGCTATAATTATGAGTTTGGGGATTGGACTTGCAGCAGTGCTTTCTGATTTTGTAAAGGGTGCTGCCAATTTCAATAGCTTTTTGTTTGGTAGTATTGTTGCGATAAGCGACTTTGAAGTTATGCTTGTTACACTTGTTTTCATAGTTGTTATGATAGCTTTTGTAGTTTTATATAAGGCGCTTTTGTATGTTTCTTTTGATGAAGTTGGAGCAAGACTTGCAGGAATTAAAGTTCAAGCTGTTAATATAGTTTTTACATTTTTAATTTCTTTAACAATTTCTATTGCATCAAGAACTGTTGGAGTTTTAATGGTTTCATCACTTATGGTTGTGCCTGTTGCTTGTGCTTTAAGGCTTTCAAAATCTTATTTTCAAACAGTTATTTACTCTGTTTTGTTTGGAACGATATTTACAATTTCAGGAATTACAATTTCATTTTATAGAGGTTTAAAACCCGGTGGAACAATGGTTTTAACCGGTATTGTAGTTTTGGTTGCAATAGTAATTTTACAAAATTTAAAAAAGTTTTTAAAAATTTAGGAAAATCAAAATGATTTTCCTTTTTTTGCTTTAGGACTATTTTTATATTCTAATTTGTGGTAAAATATAGTTGATTTAAAAAATTTAATTTTTATGGAGAGATGATATGATTTTTGTTGAAAATAAAAACTTTGACCCTGCGTTAAATCACGCTATAGAGCTTTATCTAATGGAAAATTATGATGAAGATATTTTTATGCTTTGGAGAAATAGACCTTGTATTTTGATTGGAAGGTATCAAAATATTGACTTGGAAGTTAATTTGGACTTTACAAACGAAAACAATATGGACGTAATTAGAAGATTATCAGGTGGTGGTGCGATATATTGCGATAAGGAAAATATGCAATATAGTTTTATCACTAAAAAAACAGGAGAAGATGTAGATTCTTCTTTTAAAAAATTTGCAAAGCCTGTTGTTGACTTTTTAAATTCTCTAGGACTTAATGCTGAATTTACGGGAAGAAATGATATTCAGATAGACGGAGCAAAGGTAAGTGGAAATGCTCAATATCAAAATAAAGAAAAAATATTACATCACGGAACATTTTTATTTAAAGCAAATTTATATAATTTGACAAATTCATTAAAGTCAAGAGATATAAAATTTAAAGGAAAAGCCGTTCAATCAGTTAGGTCAAGAGTTGGATTTATCGGAGATATGCTTGATATGGACGTTGAAACTTTTATGGATAAAGCTATCGAATACATAAAAGGGGAATATGAAATTACAAATACTACGATTTTAACTGAAGAAGAGATGAAAAAAATTTACGAAATTCGTGATTCTCTTTTTGCAACAAAGGAATGGAACTACGGAAACGGCTCGCTAAAGAAGAATAGAAAAGCTGAAAAATATTCTTGCGGTGTTGTTGAGATAGGGCTTGATGTTGAAGATGATAAAATTAAAGATATTTCCATTGAGGGAGATTTTTTTAGTGAATTGGGTATAGATGAAGTATGTAGTATATTAAGAGGTGTTCAATGTTCTAAAGAGTCGGTTGCAGAGGCACTTAAAGATATTGAAATTGATAGATATATTAAGTCAATGGATAAAGAAATTTTCATTGGCGACATAATTAAATTATTTTAAGAGGTGCTATATGCTAAGAAAAAAAGCAGAAATAATGAGAAAGCCTGAATGGTTAAAATTAAAAATTCAGGGAGATAAAAATACATCAGATGTTGAAAGTATGGTTGAAGGACTGAAATTACATACTGTTTGTCACGAAGCAAATTGTCCAAATAAAATGGAATGTTATTCAAGAAGAACTGCAACTTTTATGATTCTTGGAAGAAACTGCACAAGAAATTGTACATTTTGTAACGTAACAAGACATACGCCTGACCCGATTGATTTAAATGAACCGGAAAATTTGGCAAAAGCAGTTCAAATCCTACAATTAAAACATGCTGTTGTAACGTCAGTTACCAGAGATGATCTTCCGGACGAAGGTGCGCATCAATTCGCCGAAGTTGTAAGACAAGTTAGAAAATATAATCCAAAAACTACAATAGAACTTTTAATACCGGATATGTCAGGAAGAAAAGAACTTTTGGATATAATTTATGAAACAAGACCTGACGTGTTAAACCACAATGTTGAAACAATTCCTGCGTTTTATCCAAAGGTAAGACCTGCTGCAAACTTCCAAAGAAGTTTAGAAGTTTTAAAATATGCAAAAGAATGTGGACTTAAAACAAAATCAGGACTTATGGTTGGCTTTGGAGAAACAGAAGAACAAGTTGTAGAAGTATTCCAAGCACTTAGAGATGTTGACTGTGATATGGTAACAGTTGGACAATATTTACAACCTACAAAATTCCATATCGCTGTTAAAGAGTATGTTCACCCACAACAATTTGACAGATATAGAGATATAGCTTTTAAAATGGGATTTTTAAGAGTAAATTCAGGACCATTAGTAAGAAGTTCATATCATGCAGAAGCGCTTTAGTTTTCAAAACTCATTTTTAGTTTACTAGAAATGAGTTTTTTTATGTGTTATCTTAAAGCGTGGTACTCTATTTAACAATTTGTTTCAAATAAATTTTAAAAAACTGTATTTTTCAAAGGTTTTGTGGTAAAATAAAGGTATCATATGGTTAGAGGTGTTTTATGAAAGAGTTTTACATATATTCTAGTATTGATGAAAAGAGATTGCATTGTGTTGACTTTGCTGAAAATTTAAAGAATCCGAAAATGATTTTACAGCTTTGTCACGGAATGGCTGAGCATATAAAGAGATATAAAAACTTTGCTTTATTTTTAGAAAAGCAAGGAATAAAAACTTTTGGAATGGATAATAGAGGACATGGAGAAAGTGTAGAAGAAGATGAGATTAAAGGGCATATTGCTGATGAAAAAGGGGATAAAAAACTCGTTGAAGATGTCTATGCACTTAATAAGTATATAAAAAATGAATTTCCCGGTAGGCAAATTGTAATTTTTGGTCATAGTATGGGCTCTATAATCGTTAGAAATTTTTTAAATGAATATTCCAACCAAGTTGACGGAGCAATCATTTGTGGGACTACCGGAATTTATGGAATGAAACATAGAATGGCTATGTTGTTAGCTAGAATGTTCAGTTCAAGAGGGGCAACTAAAAAGAGTGAATTTGTAAATAAACTTGCTTTTAAGGGATATAATTCCAAAATAAAGGATAAAAATACTGATTTTGATTGGCTTTCAAGAGATGAAAAAGTTGTTGAGGACTATATTTTGGATAAAAATTGCGGTTTTCTTTGTACGAATAAATTTTATTTGGATTTAATGACTTTGATAAAAGAAATGTCTGATAAAAATAATGTTCAAAAGGTGAGAAAAGACTTACCTATACTTTTTATTTCAGGTAAAGCTGATCCTGTTGGAGAATATGGAAAAGGCGTTTTAAAGAGTTACAGAATGTATAAAGAGCTTGGCATAAAGAATGTAAAATTAAAACTTTACGCTAAAATGCGCCACGAAATATTAAACGAAATCGATAAAGAGAAAGTATATATAGATATTTGTAAATTTTTAGAGAGTATAAACTAAAAGAGAAATGATTTTTTTCATTTCTCTTTTTTAGTGCTTAGGCATTAATAAAATTTTCTATTTTTTCTTTTAAATCTTCAAACTGAAATCCACCCTTTATGGCAATCATTTCAAGTGTTGCAATGTCTTTTATCATTTCAAAAAGTTCTTCATTATCAAGGTTTTTATATTCTTCGCTTAAAGATTTTAAAAAGTTTTTAACTTTTGGATATTTTTGAGTTAATTCTCCAATTTTTGTATTTTTTTCTAAATTCATTTTATATCTCCTTTATATTTTTGTTATACTAAACATATTAAAATTACTTTTTTATAAAATAAAATTGACTAAAGCTGAGTAAAGTACCACGCATGAAGATACTTCAACATGTTTACTACGCAAACGGCTCAATATGAGCCTACGGGTACACTATTGTTGACAAGTCAACAAAGTTAGGCTAGAAAATTTGCAAAAAAAAATTCCTATGAGAAAACTCATAAGAATTGGTCGGGGTGAGAAGATTCGAACTCCCGGCCCCATGGTCCCAAACCACGTGCGCTACCAAACTGCGCTACACCCCGTTACGATTACTTGTATATTATACAACTTTTATTTTGCTTTGTCAACACTTTTTTTAAAAATTTTTCAAAAAATTTTCAATATACAAGTCGTAGTTTTAACGTGGATTATCTGTTTTTTTGATGCAGTTTTTCTATATCTTCATTTGTAGGTTTATCAAACAAAAATGTCTTTATAACAGCAAGAGTTTCTCTTGTATATGATATAAGAATTGAATTTGTTGGAGTTTTTGCAGGAACTGTCTTTGCTAAAATTCCAAATCTATGAAAAATCAGTTTAGCTCTAAATAAATGGTAACTTGAAGAAATTACCATAATTTCATTTGGCTTTTTATCCAACATTTCAAGCCCGAATTTTATATTTTCAAAAGTATTTTTGCTATTTGGTTCTACGATTAGTCTTTCTTTTTCGATTTCTTTTTGTAGCAAATATTTTTGCATATATTCAGCTTGAGAAAATTCATTTCCTTTTTCTGTGCCACCACATAAAACTGCTTTGGCTTTTTTGTGTTTGTTTAAGTATTCAACGGTTGTATCAAGTCTTGAAATTAAAGTTTTTGAAAGTTTTCCGTTGTTTGCTTTTGCTCCGAGAACAAAAACATAATTTTCAAAAGTATCCATATTATTTTTTTGTGAATGAAAAATTAAAGATTGAATTAAAACAATTATACATAGTCCTAAAAATATGATAAGTTTTAAAAATTTTTTCAAAACAACCTCCTTAAATATGAGTTTCTAGTTGCTTAACAAATGCCTCAAGGTAAGTTTCTTCTTCTTTTGAAAATCTGTTAAAAATAGGGGAGTCAATATCTAAAACTCCAAAAAGTTTTTCATCTTTAAAAATCGGAATTACAATTTCAGAATTACTTTTTCCGTCGCAAGCGATATGTCCTTCAAAATTATGAACATTTTCGATATTCAAAGTCTTTTTTAGACTTGCACTTGTTCCACAAACTCCATTTCCTACTTTGATTCTAACACAAGCAGGAAGTCCTTGAAAAGGTGCAAGCACTAAATTATCGGTTTCTTTTTCTAAAATGTAAAAACCTACCCAATTTATATCTTCTAAGAAAAAATTTAGAAGTGCAACTGCATTTGATAAATTTGCAATTGTATTTGTTTCTTGATTACATAATTCATATAAATCTCTTATTAAATAGGAATATTGTTCTCCTAAAGTTCCTTCGTATTTTATCGGATTAAACATAAAAATCTCCTTAACTATTTATTAACTATTATATTAACATAAAACCTTTTAAAATACCAGATTTATATAAATAATGTATTGACAAAATGTTTATTTATTGTTATTATATTGATGTGATATTGATAACTCAAAAGAGAAAGTGCACATAGGGTTCCGAAGATTTTTCTTGCAGGTCCAAGCTGTGCAGGTGCTTTGCACTACACCTAAGGGAGAAAAGCCCAGAAGGTAGGTTTCGCTTGAAGCCTACTTTCTGGGCATTTGTTTTTTGAATTTTAATTTCTTTAAGAGTTATTTTTGTTTTTATGAAAAAAATTTATTTAGGAGGACTTATGAGTACATTTTTGGAAAAGTTTTTTAAACTTAAAGAACACAAAACAAGCGTTAGAACAGAAATTTTAGCAGGTATTACTACTTTTATGACTATGGCTTATATATTAGTTGTAAACCCTACAATTTTATCTGAGGCAGGAATGGATAAGGGAGCAGTTTTCACAACTACTGCTATCGCATCATTCATCGGAACTGTTATAATGGGTCTTTGTGCAAATTATCCTTTTGCATTGGCTCCTGGCATGGGCTTGAACGCATACTTTGCATATACAATCGTAATTGGTAGAGGATATAGCTGGCAATTTGCTTTAACAGCTGTTTTATTAGAAGGTATTATATTTTTAGTTTTAACATTTACAAAGGTTAGAGAAATGATTGTAAATTCTATGCCTTATTCACTTAAACAAGCAGTTAGTGCAGGTATTGGTATTTTCATCGCGTTTTTAGGTTTATATCAAGCAGGACTCGTTAAACAAGGAAAGGGAATACCACTAGATTTAGGAGTTATTACAAGTGCAACTTCATTAATCACAATTTTTGGTATTTTATTTACAATTTTATTACTTGTAAAAAAAGTTCCCGGAGCTATTTTATTTGGTATGCTTGCTACAACTGTTGTATCAATCATCTGTGGAGTTTCTGAACTTCCAAAAGCAGTTGTTGGAACACCTTCAAGCATAGCACCAATTTTTATGAAATTTGATTTTAGTAAAATTATTTCAACAGAAATGTTTGTAGCGTTTTTTGCATTCTTATTCGTTGACTTATTCGATACAGTTGGAACTCTTGTAGGAGTTGCATCAAAAGCTGATATGCTAGACAAAGACGGAAATCTTCCAAGAGCAAGACAAGCACTTTTCGCCGACTCAATCGGAACAACAGTTGGGGCAATACTTGGAACATCAACAGTAACTACATTTGTTGAAAGTGCATCAGGGGTTGCTGAAGGTGGTAGAACAGGACTTACAGCTATCGTTACAGCTTGTCTTTTCTTACTAGCTTTAATTTTCCAACCAATCTTCTCTGTAATTCCAACTTATGCAACATCTTCTGCTTTAATCGTAGTAGGATTATTTATGATTACAGGAATTAAGAAAATTAACTTTGAAGATTATACAGAAGCATTACCCGCTTTCTTAACAATTATTATGATGCCATTATCATACTCAATCGCAAACGGAATTGTTTTTGGTATAGTTTCTTATGCCATATTAAAATTAGTTTCAGGAAGAGCAAAAGAGGCATCACCAGTTGTTTATATCTTAGCTTTATTATTCATACTAAAATTTGTTGCAGAATCAGTTATGTAGATAAAATGAGCCTTAAGGAGCGTTCAGTTAGGGATTTTATAAAAATTATTTGATAAGTCTTTAGGTGGCAAGAGAAAAGGCTATGAGTTTAAATGCTCATAGCCTTTTTATGTTATTAAGGTTCTATGTCAAATTATTTATTGTATGAGTTAGTTCAGTAAAAAAACTATTAAAATTATTTGAAAAAAGAAGTATAAAGATAAATTATGTGCAATAAATGCGATGCTAGATTATTGTAGTGTTTTTTCTACTTGTATTGAGATTTTCTTCGTAAAATGGTATTATATATCTAGAAAGGAGGGATTTGGTGAGCAAATTTATAGATTATTTGGGTAATAAATCAAGTATTTTAGATTTTATTAGTTCAGGTATAGACCAATATTTGTATGATGGTGATACAATATTAGATTTATTTGCTGGCTCAGGTGTTGTTTCATATAAGTTTTCAGAAAAATATAATGTTATTTCTAATGATTCTGAAGCATATTCATCAACAATTTGTTCCGCTCAATTTAATAACCCTCATTACAACACTAATAATATTTTAGATATTAAAAATCAACTTCTTTCAATAAAAAGCTTTTTGATTTCTCAAGAAAATTTATCAAATTTAGTTCAAAAAGAAAACAAATTAATTCAGGAAAATAGTATTGATGAATTAAATGAATTATATAAGTCTCATGAAACTGTCTGGAATAATAAAAATTTTACTCCCAAAAAATTAAGAAGTAACAATAATTACAATCTATTTTTGAGATATTACGCTGGTTCATATTTTGGTATAGAGCAAGCATTGGAAATTGACTCTATAATAAAGTTCATCAAAGAATCAGACTCTTTATTTGTTGACTTTTTATATTCAAAGCTCTTTCTGACAATTAATAACGTAGTTTTTTCTAGAGACGGTCATATGGCTCAACCTCTAGATTTAATAACAAGCTCAAAAAGAGCCATCCTTGATAGGTCCAAAAATGTTTTTGATATTTATTTAGAATATTTAGAGAAGGATATTGATTCATCTAACACTAAAAAATATAACCATAAAACATATAACTTACCATTTTATAAACTTATTTCAAGAAAAGACATTTTAGATAAAGTTGATTTAATCTATGCTGATCCACCTTATACAGATATGCAATACTCAAGATATTATCATATTCTAAATGTTGCAGTAAATTATGATTATCCTGAGCTGACAAAAACTAAGAATGGATATACAAAAGGGCTTTATACTGAGGGAAGATTCCAATCATCATTAAGTCAAAAAAGTAAAGCTAAAGACGACCTGTACTTATTAATGAAATCATGTTTTGATACTGGTACTAACCTCGCTCTTTCGTATGCATACCCTAGAGATATCAAACAACAAAAAACTGATAGATATACAGTTTCAATTGAAGAGCTTATGAACATGGCTAAAGAAGTATTTTCCCCATCATATGTTCATGTAGAACAAATAGATTATTTTCACTCTAACAACAAAAACGCTCAGAGGAAGCCAGTAATTGAGTACTTGATTTTATGTGGCAAAAATAAGAAAAAGTCTAAATCGTATAATATAACGAAAATAAAAAGACAAATCGACTCATTGAAACCAACAAATAGAAACGAGATTTATAATACACATATTTACTGGTCACAGAAATCATTTAATATAATCGACTCTTTGATTGAAAATTTAAGCGAAGAAAATGATGTCATCTTTGACCCGTTCATGGGTTCTGGAGTGACAATTTTAGAGTCCATTACAAAAAATATGAACAGAAATGCTATTGGATGTGATATTAATGAAGCTCCAGTTTTTATTGTAAAAACTTTAGTCGAATATTCTAAAGATAAACAATTGCAAAAAGATTTGATTGATATTAGTCATCAAATAAATTCACTTATGAATTATTACGAAGCGGATTGTCCTAATTGTGATTCAATTTCTCTCATAGATAGAATAATGTTTGATAAACCAAATCGAAATTCCAATGATATAAACATTAATGCTGTCAACCACATATGTGAAAAGTGTGGGAAGGTTGTGGAAAGTGAAAATATCAAAAACTATCAAAAAGATATGTTTTTTAAGTACGAATTAGAAAATATAGATGAAAAATACGAATTCATTGAAAATTCTAAAGTAGCAGTAATAAAAAATGACAGTATCTTTAACATATTTACAAATAGGAATCTAAAAGTTTTGGACGATATGCTAGGAATTAGTAAACAATTTTCAAAGAATACTGAAAATGTTTTTAAGTATATTTTAATGTCATGCATGCACCAATGCAAAATCACAGATAAGAGATCTAATTCTCAATGGCCTCTATGGACTCCTAAAAAAGACTGTGTTGAAAGAAATGTTGTACTATTAGTAAATAAAAAAATAAATAACTTCTTAAAAGCACTATCTAGCATTCAAGAAACATATAGTGATAGCAGTTTAGTAGAATCTTTTAATGATTTAAGTATTAACTCTGCCTTTTTATTACAAAAACCAAGTCAATATATTTCTGACGATGAAATACCTGATAATAGTATTGACTTGGTCATAACTGATCCACCTTATCTAGGTCAAGTTTTATACTCTGAATATATGCAATTATATTCTTCAATATTGGGATTAAGCGTTGATATGGAAGATGAAATTGTTATCTCCTCAAGAGCAGAGAATGATAAAAATGAAGCTGATTATTATGAGGATTTAAAAAAAGTATTTAGCTTAATTGGCAAAAAATTAAAAAAAGATAAGGTTATGTGTCTATATTTTCATGATAACAGCCTTAAGGTTTGGAATAAATTAATGAAAATCTTGTTTGAAGAAGGTTTCCGATACATTGGACAAACCCATATAGAAAAATCCAATACCTTGAAAAATATTATAAGTCCTAAAAAATCTCTTAAAGGAGATTCAATACTTTTCTTCAGAAATAGTAAACACAAAAACGAATATCGATATGCACCCGAAGAAATTGAAGAAATAGAAATAAATATTATAAAAGAGGCTAAATACATGCTAAAAAATCAAAACCAATTAACTTCAGCAGAGCTGTATGATAATGGTTTAATGGAAACTTTAATTTCAAATGCATGGCTTGGCAAATTATCTGAGAAATATACTTCATTAATTGATTTGTTGCAAGAACATTTAAAATGGAATTCAGAGCTCGCAGTATGGGAAAATAATAATAATGAAAAAATCTAGTTTTCAAAAGAAAACTAGATTTTTCTTATTTAGCTATTACTTTATATCCAGCGCTCTATTATAATATTTTCCTGGGAAATATTTATTTAGTAATTCTTGAACCTTCCAACCATTCCATCCGTCCACATTAAATCTTTCTAAAGCATTCTTCCCTTCAGAAGTAAAATCTGATGATGTTACACAGATTGCTTTATCATAAGAATGATAAGAACGTTCGGCATATAACCTTTGAACAGGTTCTGAACCAACATTACTTATCCAACGCTTACACTGAAAAATATGTCTTTCAATATTTTTATCAACTAATTTAGATGCAATAATATCTACTCCTCTATCTCCAGCACCACCAACAGTAACAACATCAAAATACTTTTCTTCTTCAAGTAGCTCTTTAATTAAATTTTCAAACTCATACCCATCAAACTGTGAAATATCTTGTGAATCCTTATATTCAACATTATCTATTTTTTTCTTAACATAGTATCCATTCTTGACTTCACAATAGTTATCTATAAGCATTGAAATTTGATTTTGATAGGCAGAATCTTTAATAATTTGCTCTAAAATATTACTATCAGTACTGACTAATGAAGCTGTAATTTCTAGATATAAATCATCTAAAACAAACTTTCCTTTTTCCTCTAATAGTTTTCTAATAAACAAAGGGATTAAGTCATATAGTTTTACAAACAGTGTGGAATTATCTTCTATCGCTAAATATAATTGGTTCCCATCAATAGAAACGTCCCCTCTCGGATCTACCAAGAAGTTTTCCCTTATTATTTTTTCAGCTAAATTCATTCTTTCTAAAGTTGGTTCAATACTTTTAGATAAAAGATCATTTCTTATTAAATTAACTGCTGAACTTATAGATATAAATCTTCTCTCTTGTCTATTTATATCTTCATAAACCAACTTAGTCGCAACATATTCATAGTTCATGTTACCTTCGAACCAATATCTCTGTTCTTGTGATAATTTTTTAAATACAACTATAACTTCATTCATTATGGTATTAGCAAAAGCTGATTGTTTTCTCAACGTTGGGTCCTTTTTCTCAATGTTAACCCTCGTCACATATTCAAAACCATTCTTCCTTGCTAAATTTAAAATTTCAGAATATGTTTGTATGTATTTATTTTCTGCTAATTTCATAGTAAAAAATATATACTTTTCATCTTTTAGAACAGAGTATAAAATTCCTAGCATCTCATCTAAATCATTATAATATCTGTCAAAACTATTATGACTTTTTCTTGCTGGTGCATTGGTTAAGACAATTTCTTCATCTAAAATATCAGACGTAAGTCGGTATTTTTCTGGATAGTCAGAAAACTTTTCCAACCAGATTCTAAATAATTGATTCCTTTCTAAATACGGAACCTGATCTGTATATGGAAAGTCTGTATATATCATATCAAACTGAGTATTAGAGTTTTCTAAAATTTTATAGCTCGCATTTTTAAGTTGAACTCTATCATTGTTTGAGATATCTTCTACCAAATAATCCATAAATTCATCTTGGAATTTTAACATGGACTTGTATTTTGCTTCAAACAATACCCAAACGTTCATGTCTTGACCTTGTTCTCTAATTACATGATATAAAATGTCCGTCGAACTTCCATACATAGATATTTTAGCTAAGGCAAGAGATGTTACCAAAGCGTGTTGGATGAAATCCTTCTCTTTACATGCAGGTAATTTTGATATTTCATTCTGGATATGAAGTAAGGATTTCTTGTTTCTTTCCGAAAAATTGCGATCATAACTATCCGCTCCAGTAGAAGCAGTAATATTGATTCTACTATTTTCAATATACTTGTCAGTTGGAAACTCAGAATTATCCAACTCATATGTTCCTTGTAAAATTTCATAATCTTCTTCGTCAAACCTCTTTGACTTTTCACCACAGACAGAGCATTTATACATTAATTTTACATTTTTTCCGTCTGCAATTTCCCTATTAGTAATTGGGTTAAAGTACTCTTCGTTTTCTGGATCAAATAAAATTTTACGAATAAAATTATCTTGGCCGCAGCATTTAGTTTTATATAAATTCATAACTTTTTCTTTAGCTTCATTTTCAACTTTTTTATAAAAGCTTTGAAGTTTTGATTTATTTATTTTTGTTATTAATGTAGAAAAAACATCAAAAGTATAGGGGTCTAGTTCTATACCCTCTACATATCTATTAGCTTCCATGGATGCAATAATGAATGAACCACCTCCAAAAAATGGTTCTAAAATTTTATCACCTTGACTTGAAAATCCCTCAATAATTTCTTTTGCTAATGTATTTGATTTTCTGCCTTTAAAATAAAAAGCTTTTTTTAAATTATTAGATACTACTGAATTTTTGTCTTCAACAATATCTAATATTTTATTAGTAACATTCATTACTTCTGCATTATTGATTTTTTTCATTGTAATCTCCCTTTATTAATTCACCAGCTGGTATACCTAAATAACTACTCAGTCTCTCTAAAGTATTAAGAGGGGGTGTAATTCTATTTTTCTTTCTATGGTAGGCTTTCAACGTATCAACACTTAGAAGCCCACTATAAATTGAAGAAATATCATTCCATGAGGTTTTTCCCCTCCTAATGTACTCATTTCTCAAGTTTTTTTCCAACGAATCACTCGAATTATTTTCTATAGAATCATATATATTAATGTTACTAATTTCTAAATCTTCCTTAAATAAAATATAGGTAGGGATTTTTAATTTGTTTGCAATCTTATCAAGCGTTGATATTTTAGGACTTCGTTTATTTGAAAACCAACTTTCTATTGTCTTTTCCTTAACATCAGCAAATTCAGAAAGTTGCTTATTAGATTCAATATTAAAATGCATCATAATTTTCCTTAAGTTTGTCATAACAACATTATGTAAATAACCGATTTGCATTTTATACCTCCTTTTTTTAAAATTATATCATAAGCAAAACAATATTTGGTGTATTATTTGTTTTTTATTCGTTTGTAAAACAAAAAAGACGTTGCCATCCAAAGATCACACCGCCATATAATTATCTTTCTGTTCCATGTTTTTGTTCAGATTTCCTATTATCTTTTTACTTTTCTACTTCCTTATGCTTCTTAATCGCTCCTAGAATGGGCACTTTTTTCTCTTCTTTCCTCTTTACCCTCTCTTTTGATTTTAAGAGTTTAGAATCAAGAATACAGACCTTGGTAGTTCCTTTCCATTCTTATCTACATTTTTCTATAGTTTGTCATAGAAAAATTCAATAATCCACCTCGAATCAATCTTCTACTTTATACAGTTTTTCTATATATTATAGCACATTCTACAACCTAATTATTATAAATTTCTAAAGACGGATATATTTCCGTCTTTTTCTAATCAAAACTACCTTTTTTGTCCTAGGACTAGTGAATGGAAGTATTTCTACTAATCATGCCGATAATTTTTTAAAGAATTAAATCCCTAATTAAAAGCAACTAAAGGCTCGTTTTTTTGTGTGAAATTATAAAGTCAAAGTTTAAAAAAATTTAACTTTATCCTATTTGTTTTTTTAAAATTAATATCAAATTATTTGCTTATTTACACGAAATATGTTACAATTAGCCTTGTGTTAATTTAACAAAATGAATATTTTTATGAGGTGAATGAATTGATAAATGTAATAGATTTAAGTTTAAGTTTTCAAGGTCAAAAACTTTTTGATGACGTAAATTTATCTTTTACTCCGGGTAACTGCTATGGAGTAATTGGAGCAAATGGAGCAGGAAAATCTACTTTTTTAAAAATTTTAGAAGGTAGGCTTGAGCCTGATACAGGTTCTGTTTCCATAAAACCGAATACTAGAATGAGTTTCTTAGAACAAGACCACTTTAAGTTTGAAGATGAAAAAGTTATTGACGTTGTAATTATGGGAAATGCACGTTTAATGGAAATCATAAAACAAAAAGAGGCTATCTATGCAAAAGAGGATTTTTCAGATGAGGACGGAATTTTAGCGTCTGAACTTGAGGCTGAGTTTGCAGATATGGACGGTTGGAGTGCAGAGGCTAATGCCTCATCATTACTTCAAGGACTTGGAATCGGAACAAATTTACATGAAAGCAAGATGAGTGAGCTTTCCGGTAAAGAAAAGGTTAAAGTTTTACTTGCAAAGGCACTTTTTGGAAATCCTGAAATTTTAATCCTTGACGAACCTACAAACGACTTAGATATTAAGAGTATTTTATGGCTTGAAAACTTTCTTATGGATTATGAAGGAACTGTTATCGTGGTTAGCCACGACAGATATTTCTTAAATAATATCTGTACTCATATGGTTGATATTGACTTTAGAAAAATTAAAATTTTCGTTGGAAATTACGATTTTTGGTATGAATCAAGTCAGCTTATGGCGCAAATGATAAAAGACCAAAACAAGAAAAAAGAAGATAAGATTAAGGAATTACAAAACTTTATCGCAAGATTCTCTGCTAACAAGAGTAAATCAAAACAAGCTACAAGCCGTAAAAAATTACTTGATAAAATTCAAATTGAGGATATACAACCATCAACAAGACGTTATCCATTCGTTGGTTTTGAAATGGAAAGAGAAGTTGGAAACCAAATTTTAGAGGTAAATGAAATTTCAAAGACTATTGAAGGAAGACTTGTCCTAGACAAAGTTTCATTTATGGTTAATAAAAATGATAAAATCGGTTTTATCGGTGATGAGTTAGCTATATCAACACTTTTTAAAATTTTATCAGGAGAAATGGAAGCTGATAGTGGAAATTTTAAATGGGGTGTTACTACTTCAAGGTCATATTTTCCAAAGGATAATACGGAATTTTTCAAAGATACTCCTTACAATCTAATTGATTGGTTAAGACAATATTCAACAGAACAATCTGAAATATATATTAGAGGATTTTTAGGAAGAATGTTATTCTCAGGAGATGATGCCTTAAAACCGGCACAAAAACTTTCCGGGGGAGAAAAGGTTAGAATGATGCTATCATATATGATGCTTAAAAATTCAAATGTTCTAATTCTTGACCAACCGACAAATCACTTAGACCTTGAAAGCATCATTAGTTTGAATAACGGACTTAAAGCGTTTAAAGGAAATATCTTGTTTGCAAGTCATGATACTGAATTTATGAATACAATTGCAAACAGAATTATACACATCGAAGAAAATGTATTTGAAGATAGACTTATGACTTACCAAGAATACATCGAAAGATTTGTAGAAAATCAATAAATATAAAAAGGTACGCAAAATTTTTAGCGTACCTTTGTTTTTTAAAATTTACCAATATCTTCTCTATAAAAGAATGAATCTGTTTTTAGTTTTTCTATGTCTTTATATGCAAGCTCTCTTGCTGTTTCAAAGTCTTTTGCCATTGCAGTTACGATTAAATTTCTTCCGCCTTTAGCAAAAACTTCTCCTTCTTTTTCTTCAATTCCCATAAAACAAATGTCATTATCCACAGGAACAAGGTTCATTTTATCTTGACATTTTTCTTTTGAAGGATAACCGTTTGATGCAAGTACAACTCCGATGCAAACATCATCGCTCCAAACTATTTCAGGTTCTTTGTCATTCATTACGTCAAGAATATTTTGAACGAAGTCGGATTTTAATCTAGGAAGTAAAACTTCTGCCTCAGGATCGCCAAGTCTTGCATTAAAGCTTAAAACTTTTATTCCGTCTTGTGCGATTACAATTTCTCCATATAAAAATCCTTCAAAACCGTAACCGTCCTCGTACATTGACTTAGCCATCGGTTTTAAAATTTTTTCAACAACTTGTTCTATTTCATTATCCGTAACTTTAGCAACCGGACTACAAGCACCCATACCGCCTGTATGCTCTCCGTCCTCGCTGTCTGAAGTTCTCTTATAGTCTTTAACTATTTGTAAAGGATAAATTTTTTCGTTTTTAACTAATGCAAAAATTGAAAATTCTTTACCCATAACAAATTCTTCAACTAAAATCTTTGAATTTTCATTTTCGTCAAATATTTCATTTACTATATCCATTGCCATTTTATTACTTCTTGCAATAAAAATGCCCAAATTTTTTGACAAAGAGTCGATTTTTATGGTTACAGGGAATTTTTCAAGAGTTGAAACAAATTTCAATGCTTGTTCTCTGTCTGTGAATACAACATATTTAGTTGTAGGAATTTTTAATTTTTCCATAAGTTGTTTAGTAAAATACCTGCTTGATTCGATTCTTGTAGCAGATTTAGTCGGAGCAAAAATGTTTAAACCTACTTTATCAAATTCATCTTTGATTCCAAGAGCCAAAACATCGGAAGGGCCTACCAAAGTTAAATCTATATTTTCTTTTATTGCAAAATTCTTTACTTTTTCAATATCATACATATCAATATCTACCCTAGTCGCATCTTCCATTTTACAATTTCCCGGTAGAACATAAATTTTTTCAACCAAATTGCTTTTCTTACAAGCCTTTAACATTGCGTGTTCACGACCACCTTTACCTACAATAAGTACCTTCATAAAATCACCTCGTTTATATTTTTTTATTATTTTTTGTTTATTAATTTTAAATTTATTAATTTTAAATTTATTATATCGTGTTTCCTTTTTGATAACTAAATTAATGTAAACACGATGAAATATGAATAACTCTATTTTATAGAGTTATTCATATTATATCACTCTAATAAAGTTTTTTCAACTTTAAAAGTATAAAGCAAAGTTTTTGAGTTTTTTAATAAAAATTGATAAAAAAAGAACATTATTATTTACAATTTTTACATTTTGTTTTATAATATTATTGTTGTGTATTTTACAATTATTTATTAGGGGGAAAGATATGTTATTCTTCGAAAACGATTATTCAACGGCAACGCATCCGGAAATTTTAAAGAGAATTGGGGAACTTAATTTGGAAAAATTATCCGGCTATGGTTGTGATAAAGTTAGTGAGAGTGCTAGAGAAAAGATAAGAAAAGTTTGTCAAAGAGATGATTTAGAAATTTTCTTTTTAGTTGGGGGAACTCAAACTAATGCTGTTATGGTAAATTCTATTTTAAGAGCTTATGAGGGTGTTGTAGCTGTTACTACAGGACATATAAGTACTCACGAGGCAGGAGCGATAGAATATACCGGACATAAGGTTTTAACAATTCCTCAACATCAAGGAAAGATGAATCCAGATGAATTAAAAGATTATTTAGTAAGTTTTTATAATGATGATTTACAAACTCATTCTGTTTATCCAGGAGCTGTTTATGTTTCTCACCCAACAGAATATGGAACATTATATACAAAAGCTGAACTTGAAAAAATTTCTTCTATTTGTAAAGAATATGAAATCCCTTTTATCCTAGACGGTGCAAGACTTGGCTATGGAGTTTCAGCAAGAGAAACAGATGTTACAATGGCTGATATAGCAAGATTATGCGACGTATTTTACATAGGTGGAACAAAACTTGGTGCATTGTTTGGAGAGGCTCTTGTTTATAAAAAAGAAAATTGTCAAAAACATTTTTCAACTTTTATAAAAACTCATGGAGCATTACTTGCAAAAGGTTATGTAACAGGAGCACAATTTGATGAATTCTTTACAAATGATTTGTATTTTAAAGCAGGTAAACATGCAATTGATATGGCTGAAAAGCTAAAAGCCGGTCTTAAAGTAAAGGGATACAAATTCTACTTTGAATCTCCGACAAATTTACAATTTCCTATTTTAGAAAATGAAAAAGTTGAAGAGCTTTTGAAAGAGGTTGTATTTAGCTTTAGAGAAAAATATGATGATAATCATACAATCATTAGACTTGTTACTGACTGGTCAACAAAAGAAGAAGATGTTGATAAATTGTTAGAATTATTTTAATTTAAATTTAAATTTTAAAACTGTTACCCTTGGTAGCAGTTTTTTTTGTGAAAAATTTTAAAAAATATATTGACTTTATATATTATACACTATATAATATAGATAAGTTAATAATAGATTTTTAGAAAGGAGCAATTATGTTTTCGATACAAGGGCAAATTTTAGATTTTTGTGTTCTTGCTATAGTTAATCGAAGAGATACTTATGGTTATGAAATCACTCAAAAACTTATGGCGACTATTGAAATTTCAGAGTCAACTTTGTATCCTGTCTTGAGAAGGCTTTTAAAGGGTGGACTTTTGGAGAGTTATGATGTTTCTTTTGACGGTCGTAATAGAAGATACTATCGTATAACTAGAGCGGGACGAGATGTTTTGATTTTTAATAAAGAAAAATGGGATTTATATGTTGAACAGGTAAATCAGATTATTGGAGGTAGTGATGAATAGACGAACTTTTATGAAAAAACTTATGTCTTATTTAAAAAATATTTCTAAAGATGAAAGAGAAAATGTAGAAAATTTTTACAATGAGATGTTTGATGAGCAAGGCATAGGATTTGATGATGAGGTGCCAAGCAGTTTTGGAAATCCAAGAAAGATTGCAATGGAAATTTTAGCTGATGATATTGAAATTGAGGAAAAGAAGAGTAAGAACAACGGTAAAAAGAAAAGAAGTTTTTGGAAAAAGTTGTCTTTGGTTGGTCTTGGGATTTTTTCTTTTCCATTGTTGGTTCCAATTTTTGTTATAGCTATTGTTTGTTTTGCATTATGGGTTACTTTTTCGATTATAGGTTTACTTATTTCGCTGTTCACTCTACCGTTTTCTATGGTTTTTAATATTACTTCCGTATTTAACTGGGGCTTTAGAGTTTTATGCTTTATAATTTTGCTTTACGCCTTTATATGGCTTATAAAGTTTTTATATAGAACTTTGGTAAGAGATATTTCAAATAATCCTGGAAAATATGCTAAAAAATATGTTAGAGTTAAATATCAACCTAGTGAAGATGAAGATTATGAAATTTATGATGAGGATGAAATGGACTATTCAAATGAAAATATGGATACCTTTTTTGAGGGTATTGATTATATAGATATTGACTTAAATGCTTTAAATGTAAAATTTGAGAGAAGCGATGATGAGCTTGTCAGAGTAAAGGCAAGAAATGTAAAGAGAACAAAACTTTTCTGCGAAAAGAAAGGCGATAAGTTAAAGATTTACAATAAAGGCTTGGTTGGAAAAGTTAATAAAAACGGAATTCAAATAGATGATGAGTTCATTAAAGATTCTACTCTTACTATTTATATTCCTGAAGATGTTTCAATTTCAGGAGAAATCAATGCTACAAATCTTAGAATCAACGAATTGGAACTTGAAAAATTCAATTTACAAGTAAACGCAGGAAATGTTACTTTAAATGATATGGAAGTTGAATATTTTGATGTTGTTGTAAATGCCGGAAATATTAAAGGTGAAGTAGAATACCAAGAGATGTTTAAACTAGATGTTAATGCAGGAAATGCAACTTTAGAAGTTGAAAAATTATATGGAGAAATAGAATACGAATACAGTGTTGGAATGGGAAGTGTGAGAATTTTCGAAGAATCTTTTTCAGGCTTTGGAAAACACGGAAGAAAGAATAAAAATTCAGACATTAATATGAAGATAAAATGTGAAGCGGGTAAAGTTACGATAAGATAAGTTTTAGATCTTTAATTGTAAACTTAATTATGTTATAATGATATTGTAAAATATTTTATATTAGGAGGAAGAATATGACTAACAAGAGTGCATGGTTACAAATTGAAGATGCAGAAAAAAATTTAGTTTTTGATTTCTGTGAAGACTATAAAAAGTTTTTGACAGTTGCAAAGACAGAAAGACTTGCTTGTGTAGAAATTATTCGTCAAGCGAAAGAAAAAGGCTTTAGAGATTTAGAAGAACTTTACAAAACAGGTGAAAAATTCAAAGCCGGAGATAAATTTTATCTAAATCATAAAAATAAGTCAGTTGCTCTTTTTGTAATGGGAACTGAACCTTTAGAAAATGGACTAAATATCGTTGGGGCGCATATAGACAGTCCACGTTTAGATGTTAAACAAAATCCTTTGTATGAAGCGAATAATTTAACAAAAATGAAAACTCATTATTATGGTGGAGTTAAATTATATCAATACGCAACAATTCCTCTAGCAATTCATGGGGTTGTTTACAATTCTGCCGGAGAAAAAATTGATATACATATCGGAGAAGATAAAGACGATCCAGTATTTTGTGTAACAGATTTATTGATTCACTTATCTAAAAATCAATTAGCAAAAACAGCTCGTGAGGCTCTTGTTGGAGAACAAATGAATATTATAATGGGCAATATGCCTTTAAAGGATACTGAAAAAGATGCTGTTAAAGAAAATGTTCTAAAATTGATAAAAGAAAAATATAATTTTGAAGAAGAAGATTTCAAAATTGCAGAATTGGAAATTGTACCGGCAGGAGAAGCAAGAGATTTAGGACTTGATAGGTCAATGGTTTTAAGCTATGGTCAAGATGATAGAGTATGTGCTTTTACAACAATGCGTGCTATTTTTGAAATTGAAAATCCAAAGAGAACAGCTTGTGGATTATTCATGGATAAAGAAGAAATAGGTTCAATGGGTAATACAGGAATGGCATCATATTTCTGGGAAAATACAATGACTGAACTTGTAAATCTTGAAGGAGAATTTTGCCAATTAAAAGTTAATCGTTCATTAAAGAATTCTAAAGTATTATCTGCAGACGTTGCAGCAGGTTTTGATCCTGACTTTGCGGATGTTAGTGAACAAATGAACTCTGCATTTATCGGTTCAGGTATTTCAATTTGCAAATATACTGGAAGCGGTGGAAAATTCGGATCAAGTGATGCAAATGCTGAATTTTTAGCAGAAGTTAGAAAAGTATTCAAAGAAAATAAAGTTGTATGGCAAACTGCAGAACTTGGTAAAGTTGACCAAGGTGGTGGTGGAACAATCGCTCTACTACTTGCAAAATATGGCGCTGAAGTTTTAGATGCAGGCCCTGCTACATTAAGTATGCACTCACCTTACGAAGTTACAAGTAAAATAGACGTTTATATGAGTTACAAAGCATACAAAGCATTTATGCTTTAAAAAATTAAAGAGTGTTAGTTTTGACTAGCACTCTTTTTTATCTTTTTTGTAAAATTGTAATATTTAATTTTTTTCTACTTATATTCTTCAACAGTGTTTTTTTCTATTCTTACTGGCTAACTTAATTTTACAATATGGGAAATTAAGTTAATATAAAATTTTGTAAGCATTAATTTTAAAAGTTACTTTTTGTGGGGGTTTTTTTAAAAATAAAAACGTTTTTTGCTGTTTTTGTGATTACAATCACTGATAAATGTAAAAAAATATTGTAAAATATATATACAAAGAAAAATAAATTACATATTTAGATAAATCTAAAAAATGAATGATTAATAGGAGATGATTTTATGGACGCATGGAGAGGTTTTAAAACTGGTAATTGGACTGAAAATATTGATACAAGAGATTTCATTCAATTAAACTATACTCCTTATGAAGGAGATGAAAGTTTCTTAGCTGAGCCAACTGAAAGAACAAAAAATTTATGGAAAAAAGCTGAAGATTTAATTTTAGAAGAAGTTAGAACAAAAACTGTTAAAGTTGATACTACAAGAGTTTCTGGAATTAATAACTTCCCGGCAGGATATTTAGATAAAGAAAATGAATTAATCGTAGGCTTCCAAACTGATGAACCAATGAAGAGAATTGTAAATCCTTATGGTGGATATAGAATGGTAACAAATTCTTTAGATGCTTACGGATTAAAAATGGATCCAACTATTGAAAAATATTTCAATGAATTTAGAAAAACTCACAATCAAGGAACATTCGACGCTTACACTTCTCAAATGAGAAAAGCTAGAACTGTTGGTCTTTTAACAGGTCTTCCTGATGCTTACGGACGTGGAAGAATTATCGGAGATTACAGAAGAGTTGCTCTTTATGGTATCGACAGATTAAGAGAAGATAAATTAAATGAATACAAAAAATTAGAAAGTGAATTAGCTTCTGAAGATATAATAAGACTTAGAGAAGAACTTTCTGAACAATACAGAGCTTTAGATGAAATGAAGAAAATGGCTATGGAATATGGATGTGATATTTCTGTTCCTGCTAAAAATGCTAAAGAAGCTATTCAATGGTTATACTTCGGTTACTTAGCAGCCGTTAAAGAAAACAACGGAGCTGCAATGAGTCTTGGTAGAAATGGCGGTTTCTTAGATATCTACATCAAGAGAGATATTGATGAAGGAACTTTAACAGAAAGCGAAGCTCAAGAATTAATCGATCAATTCGTTATGAAACTTAGAATGATGAGACATTTAAGAACTCCTGAATATGATGATTTATTCGCTGGAGATCCTACTTGGGTTACTGAATCTCTAGGTGGTATGGGTCTTGACGGAAGAACATTAGTTACAAAGACTGCATTTAGAATTTTACACACTTTAACTAATTTAGATTCTTCACCAGAACCAAATATGACTGTTCTTTGGAGTTTAGATTTACCGGAAGGCTGGAAAAATTATTGTTCAAAGATGAGTATTCAAACAGGTTCATTACAATATGAAAATGATGATGCAATGAGACCGGTTCATGGAGATGACTATGCAATTGCTTGTTGTGTATCTTCAATGGTAATTGGTAAACAAATGCAATTCTTTGGAGCTAGAGCAAATCTTGCAAAATCACTTCTTTACGCTATTAACGGTGGCGTTGATGAAATGAAAAAAGCAAAAGACGGTTCTTTAATCAAAGTTTTAGATGGTATTGAACCAATTAAAGATGAAGTTTTAGATTTTGATAAAGTTTATGCTAATTACAAATTAGTTTTAGAAAAAGTTGCAAAACTTTATGTAAACACAATGAATACAATTCACTATATGCATGATAAATATGCTTACGAAGCAGGACAAATGGCTCTACACGATACTTTTGTTCACAGATACATGGCTTTTGGTGTAGCAGGTATCTCAATCGTAGCTGACTCACTAAGTGCGATTAAATATGCAAAAGTTAAACCGATAAGAGATGAAAACGGATTAGCTATTGACTTTGAAATAGAAGGAGATTTCCCAACATACGGAAACGATGATGACAGAGTTGACTCATTAGCAGTAGAAGTTATCGAAGGCTTTATGAATGAACTTAGAAAAACTCCAACTTACAGAAATTCTGAACATACACTTTCAATCTTAACTATAACTTCAAACGTAGTTTATGGTAAGAAAACTGGAACAACTCCAGACGGAAGAAAGAAAGGCGAACCATTTGGACCGGGAGCAAACCCAATGCATGGAAGAGATAAGACTGGTGCGATTGCATCACTTAACTCAGTTGCGAAAATTCCTTTTGCAGGATGTTGTCAAGACGGTATTTCAAATACATTCTCAATAGTTCCAACAGCATTAGGAAAGAGTGAAGATGAAAGAAAAGTTAATTTAACAAACTTAATGGACGGTTATTTTGAACAATTAGCATTCCATTTGAATGTTAATGTACTTGACAGAGCAACTTTATTAGATGCTTACGATCATCCGGAAAAATATCCAAACCTTACAATTCGTGTTTCTGGATATGCAGTTAGATTTAACAGACTTACAAAAGAACAACAAATGGAAGTAATTCATAGAACTTTCCACGAAAGTCGTTAAGAAGTTGCAAAGTAAATGATAAAATAAACAAAGCAGGTTGTCCTGCTTTGTTTTTTCTACATTTTTTTAAAATAATTAAAAGGTGATTTTATGGTAATAGGCAGACTACATTCAATCGAAACGATGGGTCTTGTTGACGGACCGGGCATAAGGACAATTTTCTTTTTACAAGGTTGCCCTCTTAGATGCCTTTACTGTCACAATCCTGATACTCAAGCATTACAAGGTGGTACGGAGATAACACCTGATTTTGTGCTGTCTAAAGCTAAGAGATACAAAACCTATTACAGAGGAAATGGTGGAATAACTTTTTCCGGAGGAGAACCTCTTTTACAAGGAGAATTTCTAGCTGAAACCCTAAAATTACTAAAAGAAAACGGATATAATACTTGCATAGATACAAGTGGTTACGGAAATGAAAAATATTTTAAAGACATTTTAGAAAATACGGATACAATTCTTTTGGACGTAAAAAGTTTTTCAAACCAAGGCTACATTGAAATGGTAAAACAAAAAATAGACGGATTTTTTACATTTCTAGAATATATTGAAAAATATTTTAAAGGAAAAATTTGGTTCAGACATGTAATGGTGCCCGGCTTTACAGACAATAGAGAATCAATGGATAAATTTATCGAAATCATAAAACCATATAGAGATAAAATTGAAAGAGTTGAAATCTTACCATATCACATAATGGGTGTTGCAAAGTATAAAGAAATCGGAAAAGATTACAAACTAAAAGACGTTCCAGCAATGAATAAAGAAAAAGCTGTTATGCTAGAAAGTTATGTAAGAAGTAAATTAAATTTAAATTAATAATTATATTTAAAATCACTCACTAGAGTGATTTTTTAATACTTGATTTTAAGTTGTTTTAAGGTTATACTTGTATCATATATTTGAGAAAGTACGGGGTGATTTTATGAGAATTTTAATTTGTGAAGATGAAATTGATTTAGCTGATGGTCTTTGTGCGATTTTGAAAGGCAATAAGTATTCTGTTGATGTTGTTTATGACGGAGAGGAGGCTCTTACTTATCTTGGTGCAGAGAATTATGATGCTGTTATTTTAGATATTATGATGCCGAAGGTTGATGGAATAACTGTTTTGAAAACTATAAGAGAAGAGGGAAATAGTATTCCGGTTATTATGCTTACTGCAAAGTCTGAACTGGATGATAAGATTGTTGGACTTGATAGTGGAGCAGATGATTATCTTACTAAGCCTTTTGAAGTTAAAGAACTTCTTGCAAGACTTAGAGCTATAACTAGAAGAAAAGAAAATATTACGGATAATGTTTTGACTTTTGGAAATATTACTTTGAATAGGACTAACTTTGAGTTATCTTCTAAAAAAGGAAATTATAAACTTGCAAGCAAGGAGTTTCAAATGCTTGAAATGTTTATGTCTAATCCTTCTACTATAATTTCTGCAGATAATTTTATGGATAAGATATGGGGTTATGATACGGATTCTGATATAAGTGTTGTTTGGGTTTATATTTCATATATTAGAAAAAAACTTGCAAAGTTGGAGGCTAATGTTGAGATAAAGGTTACTAGAAATGTTGGTTATTCTTTGGAGGAATTAAATGGAAAATAAACTTCGAAAAAAGTTTGTATATTTTTCTGTTGGCATTATAACTATTGTGCTTTTATCTATAACTGCGTTTGTGAATATTACAAATTTTTATAATATTAAGTATAGTTCGGACAATTTGCTTAATATTCTTGTTTTAAATGACGGAGAGATGCCGAAATTTACAATGTTTGAGGATTCTTTAGAGGAGGATAAGGCTTCGTATGCTAAGAGTTTTTCAAATAGATTTTTTACTGTTAAGACTGATGTTAAGAAAAATATTGTAACGGTTAATACTGATGATGTTTTTTTGACAAGTTCTTCTGAGGCTGTTGATTATGCTAAAGCCGTATTGTCAAAAGGGGATAAGACGGGTTATTATAAGGGATTTAAGTATGTTGTGTCGTCAGCTGAAAATGGCATTTTGATTGCATTTGTAGATGTTGTAAAGGATTATGACGTTTTTTATTCAACTTTGAAAAATAGTATAATTATTAGCTTTTTTGTATTAGGACTTGTTACATTCTTTTCGATTATTTTGTCTAAAAAAGCTGTTTCTCCTATGGTAAAGGCTTATGAAAAACAAAATGCTTTTATTACAGATGCGAGTCATGAGTTAAAGACACCGCTTGCTATAATAAATACGAGTGCCGATGTGCTTGAAATGGAAAGTGGAGAGAGCAAGTGGACGGACAATATTCATAAGCAAGTAAGCAGATTAAACGGTCTTATTGGAAATTTAATTTCACTTACAAAGTTAGAGGAATTGAATTCTTTGGAAATGTTGGATTTTTCACTTTCTGATATTGTAGAAGAATCGACAAATGAAGTTAAAGACTTGGCTTTAAGCTTGGATAAAAATATTCTGGTTGATGTTGAAAAGGACATTTCGTTTAAAGGCGATGAAAAACTGATTAGACAACTTGTAAATATTCTTCTTGACAATGCAATTAAGTATGCAAGAGAAAAAACTGATATAAAAGTAAAACTTTCAAGACAAAATAGAAAAATTACATTGACTGTCGAAAATGAAGCAGATAATTTAGAAGTTAAAAATTATAATGTTTTATTTGAAAGATTTTACAGAGCGGATTCGTCAAGAAATAGTAAAACAGGTGGCTATGGAATAGGGCTTTCCATTGCTCAGTCGATTGTTCAAAAACATAAGGGGAAAATTTCTGCTGATAGTTTTGACGGAGAAAGAATTGTTTTTACAGTTAAATTTTAAAAGTAGCGAAAGCTACTTTTTTTGTATAAAAATTCATTTAAGGTTTGTTAAAGGTTTGGGTTGTAAAATATTAGCATAAGGATAATGAATTGGGAGATTTTATAGTGTCAAGAATATTAAGGAGGGCAATATGAGGGCTAATAGATTGGTAGTTGAACTATTTAGTTTGGCTATATTGTCTGGTTGTTTGGTTGCTTGTAGCAAGCCTACAAAAAAGGTAAATATGCAGACATTACAAGCTATGAAGTTAAATAAAGAAAATAAGGCAAATCTTTTTGAAGACGATGATTATGATGCCATGATTGACGAAAAAAAAGGAATAAAAATAGATTTAAGTGATATTTCAAATGTTAAAGGGAAAAATGTTAGTGTTTCTGGAAATGTTTTAACAATTTCTTCCGGTGGAACTTACATTTTGACCGGCAGACTTGAAGAGGGACAAATTATAGTAAATGCAAAAAATAGTGATAAAGTTAGAATTGTTTTAAATGGTGTAAATTTATCTTCTTCTACAAATACACCGATTTTTATAAAAAATTCTAAAAAAACTATCATAACTCTTGCATCGGAAAGTGAAAATGTATTGGCTTTAAAAGGTTCAATAGATGAAACAGAGGACAACAAGAATTCAGTTATTTTTTCAAAAAGTGATTTAAGTTTTAACGGTACCGGAGTTTTAAATCTTTCTTCTCTTTATGGTAGAGGGATTATATCTCAAGATAAAATTGTTTTTGTTGATGGAAAATATGCAATAGATACTGCTACGGATTCTATAAATTCAAATAGTTCAGTAGCCATTGCAGATGGGAAATATAAAATAAAAGCCGGAGAAAAAGGAAATGGATTAAAGGTAAGTCACAACACAGATAAGGATAAAGGTTGTGTTTATATTTCAAGTGGAAAATTTGATATTTCAGCTGGAGAGGACGGAATTAAATCAAATTCAAGCGTAACAATAGCAAGTGGCGAACTTGATATAAAAAGTGGAGATGACGGCATCGAAAGCAAACGCATAGACATAAAAGGTGGAAACACACAGGTTGTTTCAAAAAGTGATGGGATAAAAGCGAAGAGCAAAAAAGGTGCCAACGCTGACTTATATATCAAAATCAGTGGCGGAAATGTAAATATTTTAGCAGATAAAAAAGGTTTAGATTCTGAGGGAGATATTTTTATCGCCGGAGGAGAAACTTTTGTTGAGGGCTCACAAAATAGCAAAAGCCTCGCAATGGGCTACGACGGTACAGCCAGTATAACAGGTGGAAAGTTTATCGCAACAGGAAATGACTTGATGGTTAAAAGTTTTGGGGAACTTTCAACACAAGGAAGTGTTTTGATGAGCTTTTCAAAAGAAACTAAAGAAGAACTGAAAGTTTTAGATAAGATGAGAAAAGTTATAGCAAAATACAAGCCAAAGAGAGCTTATAAGAATGTAATAGTGAGTGTTAATGATATGAAATTAGGACAAACATATAAATTAATGGCAGGAAGTGAAGTTTTAAACATAACATTGGATAAAATTAATTACGGAAGTGCCAAACTTGTTGAAAAATAATTGAAATAAATAGAAAAAATAACTGAAGATTATATAAAGATAGCTGTGATAAAATCACAGCTATTTCTTTTTTAAAAAGAGCAGTGGAGAAATCTTCAAATATGGTACTTTCTTTAACTTCAGCCACTTATCTGATATAAGAAACCATATTTTTTTCTTCTATTTTTACCATTCCAACCGATTTGTAAAACTCATTATCCCTTATATCCTCAATATCTGTAAAAAGGCAAAATGCTCTAGCATCTTTAAATTTTTCAGAAGTCAAATTAAATAGCTTTGTTCCAATTTTTTGCCTATAAAATTCTTTATCCACAATCAAATCTTGGACAATAACTATATGTTCTCCATCTCCTACACAACGGATAAAGCCAACTAATTTATCTTCTTTAAAAGCACCTAAAAAACACAGAGAATTTTCAAAAGCTCTTTTCAATTTTTCATCATCATTTAGATAGGTAAGCCAATCTGTTGATTTATAAATTCTTTTTATATCTTCAAAATATTCATTAAAATTAAATTCTTTAAATTTCATAAAACCTCCTAAATTTCTAAAAACAACTTAATTCCCTCTTTTAATTTTTCTTCGCTAAGCGTTGCAAAGCCTAATAAAATTGATGGTATTTCTCTTTTTGTTCCATAAGAGCTAAGTCCATAGACTTTGATTTTTTTCATCTTTGCCCTTTCTACGATTAATTCCTCTGAATAGCTTTTAGGATATTCCAAAACTATATGAAGTCCGGCGTCTGCACCTCTTATTGTAATATCTTTTCTTTCACTTAACATATCCATAAGTAATTGTCTTTTTTTAGAATAAATTTTTCTCATTCTGTTTAAATGTTTTTCAAACTCACCTGATTCAATAAAGCTGGTCAACATTTTTTGTACCATAATTGAAACGGGGCAGATAAAAAATTTAAAAATTTTATTATATTTTTCAACCAAATTGAAAGGTAAAACCATAAAACTAACTCTAAAACTTGGAGAAATGGACTTTGAAAAAGAGCCGATATAAATTACCTTGTCATTTATGTCAATTGATTTTAAAGCGGGTACGGGTCTTTTTGAATATTTGAATTCGCTGTCGTAGTCGTCCTCGATTACATACTTTATCTTTTTCATATTCAAAAGCTCAACACGTCTTTGCATATTCATTATAACGCCGGTAGGAAATTGATGAGCCGGAGTTATAACGCAAAAGTCGGATTTTGAACTTTTAAGTGCCTTCAAATTCATTCCGTTTTCATCGACAGGGATAAATTCATACTTTATATCATTTGTATCCATTATATTATGTAGCATTTTATATCCAGGGTCTTCGATGCCAAATTTTCCAGAAATTAATTTAAAAATTATTTGGAAAAGATATTCTGAACCACTTGAAATAATAATTTGAGACGGGTCGGCTTTAAAACCTCTCGACTTATTTAGATATTCTGCGATTTGTACTCTAAGAGGCATATAGCCTTGATAATCAACTTTTTCTAAAATGTCTTTGTTGTCAAAAATAGTTGCAGAAATTTTTTTAAATGCTTTGTATGGAAATTCCGCGCTTACTCCATTGTACGAAAAGTCGTATTCAATATTTTCTTCTTCCTTTTTTATATGTATAGGCTTGCTATCAAAGACATAGAGTTCTCCAACATCTGCAACAAAAAATCCCTGTCTTTCTTTCGAGTAGATAAAACCCTCCTCTAAAAGTTTTGAGTAAGCATTGTCAACCGTGTTGAGCGAGATTTTGTATTCCTTTGCAAGATTTCTCTTGCTCGGAAGTTTTGTATTTGCCTTGTATGTTCCATTTATTATTTCATTTTTGAAATATTCATAAATTTGTAGGTAAATTACACCGTTATTGATTACTAACATTCTGACCCCATAAAAAAATACAATTTTGACACTACAAATAGTATCAATAAATGTATTATACTATATTTGATCAAATTAATCAAAGGAGTGTTTTATATGGAAAGCAAACTAAATATAAAAAAAATAACATTAATAGGAGTAATGGCGGCAGTTGTTTTTGTAGCTTCACAAATTCAAATCCAAATACCGCTTGGAGCGAGTATGACAAGAGTACATATTGGAAACGGATTTTGTCTTTTATGCGGATTATTGTTGGGACCTATTGCAGGGGGACTTGCATCAGGTTTGGGATCAGCAATTTTTGACCTTATAAATCCTATTTATTTACCTTCTGCTCCATTTACATTTACATTTAAGTTTTTAATGGCTTTTATCTGTGGAAAAATTGCTTATTCTAATGGAGCGAATGCCGAAAACTTTAAGAAAAACTTAATCGGTTCAATTACAGGAGCAGTAACTTATGTAATTTTGTACCTATCAAAAAGCTACATTACAGATATATATGTTAAGGGATTACCACAAGCCGGAGCAATTGCAAAAGGTATTCAAAGACTATGGGCTTCAACAACTAATGCAGTAGTTGGAGTTATAATCGCTGTGATATTGGTTAAGGCTTTAAAACCAATCGTAAAGAAAACTATCAGATAATGAAAATTTTAGTTTTTAACGATTATTGTTGTGTTGGGAATTGTGCCTTAAAGGTCAATATTTCCATATTAACACAAAATGGGAATGAAGTTTTTGGTATTCCAACAAAAATATTTTCTTCACATATGGCTTATAAAGACTTTTTAAGTTTTGAAATGCCGAATTTTTCAGAAATATTTGAAAAAATCAAAAAAATTCAAAATTTTGATGCAATTTATATAGGCTTTGTGGATAGCAGAGAACAGTTTGAAGTAATAAAAAACTTTTTGAAAGAATTTAAAGGAAAAGTTATTTTAGACCCGATACTTGGCGACAATGGAACAAAATATTCAGGAGCAACAGAAGAACAAATCGAATTTTACAAGGAATTTGTTAAGTTTGCAGATATTGTAACTCCAAACTTAACGGAGAGCATTTTACTTACAGATTACAAAAAAGATTTTTCAGAAATAAAAAAAGAAGATGTAGAAAAAATTGCAGAAAAACTTTTTGAAATGGGCGCAAAACAAGTTCTAATCAAAAGTTTTGAAGAGGATAACAAACTAAATACTTTGTATTTCTCAAAAAATTCAAAAAAATGGTTTGAAACAGAAAAAATCGACATAAAAATCTGTGGAACAGGCGATACATTTTCTTCCCTTGTTACAAGTGAATTGCTAAAAGGAGAAAATTTAGAAAATTCCATTGATAAAATTCAAAAATTATTGCTTGAAAACATTCAAAAACAAGAAAAAATTGACGGACTAAACGAAATAAATTTACAAAACTTTAAAATAGGCGAATAGCCTATTTTTTGTTTCAAAAAACTTATAGAGCTCAATAAAAAATCGGATTATCACGGACGTATGTACTAAATTTAAAGAAAATAGCAATTTATTTATCATACTTATTATCGATTATGATTATTTATTTTTATTATGGGGTATATTTGTATCAAATTTTATCAAGGAGAGAGAACATGAAAAAGAAAATTACATTGATAGTTTCGGTGTTGGTATTAGTTCTTGGAATTTTTGTTTTTAAAAAATTGTCTATGAACAATAAAATGGATAAAAATGAAAATTTAAGTAGTAACACTATTACTGAAAAAAAATCTTCAAATGGAAATAAAGAAGATACAAAAAAAGAATCTAATTCAAAAGAGGAGTTGACTTTAGAAAATCTAAAAAGTCAAAAGAAACCAATCATTTTGGATTTTAGTCAAAACGGATGACATGCTTGTGCTGTTCAGCACCCGGTTTTGGAAAAACTGAGAGAAGAATATAAAGATAAAGTCATCATAAAAACAGTAGATATTAGAAAAGAACAGAAGTTTGCTTCAGAGTTCCCTATAAGAGTAACACCTACATTGTTCTACTACAATGCAGATGGTACACCTTTTAAGGCATCAGAAGATTTAGCTAAAAAAATAAATTACGTTGCTTACCAAGATAAGAAAACTGATGAATTAAAATTTGGTGGTTCTGAGAGTGTTGTTGAGTATGAGGGCTTAAAAGAAATCATTGAGGAGATGTTAAAAAATGTTAAATAATTTAGAAAGCATTATTGGGGAAGGCTTAAAATCATTTAGTATTTTTGCACCAATTCTTGCATTGCTTGGTGGTATATTAACTTCAATTTCACCTTGCTCATTGGCATCAATTCCTTTAGTTATCGGTTTTATGACCGGAACAAAAGAGAATGATACAAAGAGAGCTTTCAAGATTTCTGTCGTATTTGCAATCGGAATGGCGATAACTTATACGACACTTGGAGTTTTGGCAGCACTTCTTAGCAAGATTTTTAACCAATCAGGACAACTTTGGAATATATTTTTAGGTATTATAATGATTTTAATGGCATTACAAACTTGGGAAGTAGTAAATGTTGTTCCAAGCAAAATTTTGACAAACAAGAGCGGAAGAACAGGTTACGTCGGAGCTTTAGTTGTAGGAATAATGGCAGGACTTTTTTCAAGTCCTTGTTCAACACCAATCTTAGTTGCATTACTTGCCATAGTTGCAGGGAAAGGCAGTTTAGTTTGGGGAGTGATACTATTTTTACTTTATTCAATAGGAAATAGTATTCTGGTTGTAGTTGCAGGAACAAGTACAGGATTTGTTGGAAAAGTTATGTCAAACAAATCCTATGGAAAAATTTCGGATATTGTAAAAATTGTATTTGGAATAATAATTTTATTAATAGGATTGTATTTCTTATACTTAGGATTTTAAGATAAAAGTCGTTACGAAAGTAACGGCTTTTTTTTGTAACATTATTAAAATTCAATATTTAATAAAAAAATACTTAGTTAAATAAAAAATAAACAAGAAAATTTTAAAAAAACTGTTGACAAATTATTTTTAAGTGTATATAATGTATATATACAGTAGATGAAGGAGGGTTATATGTTAATTAATTTATACAAAGACGACAAAGACCCAATTTATTTGCAGATTGTAAAACAGATAAAAAAAGAGATTATGAATAAAAACTTACAGCAAGGCGATTTACTTCCTTCGATTCGTGCTTTGGCAACCGACTTAAAGGTTAGTGTTATTACGACCAAGAGGGCGTATATGGAGCTTGAAAAGGACGGTTTTATTCAAACTGTTACGGGAAAGGGAACTTATGTTACGAATAAGACTGTGAATGTCATTGAGGACGAGTATTACAGATTGCTGGAAGAATCAATTAAAAATGTTTATTCTTATGCAGATGCTTTGGGTCTTTCAAAAGAAGAAATTAGAGAAATTTTTGAAAATTGGAGGTAACTATGTTAAGGGTTAAAAATCTTGAAAAAAATTATAAAAAATTTAATTTGAATATGACTTTTGATTTGGAAGAGGGTTGTATTATGGGTTTAATTGGGAAAAACGGCTCAGGTAAGACAACTTTAATTTCTACAATTTTAAATATAGCAGTAAAAGACGGGGGAAGTTGTACGATTTTCGGTGTTGAAAATAATAAATTAACTCCTCTTCAAAGAGAGGATATCGGAATTGTATTTGATGAAATTCATTTTCCTAATAATTTTAAAATTTATGAAATTGAAAAGTTTTGTAGTTTAGTTTATAAACATTGGGATGCAAATCTTTTTAGAAAATTACTTGCCGATTATGAAATAGAAATTGTAAAGGAAGTAAGTGAGCTTTCAAAGGGAATGAAGATGAAATTACAATTAGCCGTTGCATTTTCACATAATCCGAAATTGTTAATTTTAGACGAGGCAACTTCCGGACTTGATCCAATCGTTCGTGATGAACTCTTGGATTCACTTTTTGAATTTGTTAGAGATGGAAAACATTCAGTTTTAATGTCCTCACATATTCTATCAGATATTGAAAAAATTTCAGATGTAATAACTTATATTGATAACGGAAAATTACTTTTTTCAGAGTATAAAGATGATTTACTTGAAAAATATTGCATAATAAAAGGTGATGAAAGTATTTTAAACGGAATTGCAAAATGTGATATTTTAGGAGTTAAACAAGGTCATTATGGCATAGAGGCTTGTGTAATTAGAAATGCCTTTAGAGGAGAAAATTTTGACAAACCTACAGTAGAGGATATAATGATATTTTTAAACAAAGGAGTGATTTAGATGAAAGAGCTACTTTATAACGACTTTTTAAGAATTAAAAAATTTTCGATAAATATTTTAATTGATATTTTAATCACATTGATATCTGTATATTCTAAAAATATTCCGATATTGTTATTAGGACTTTTTGCACTTACTGGAGATTTAATCTATATAAGTGTTAAAGAAAAGAATATCGGCTTTACAAGAGCTAAGATAAGAGATTTAAAACAAATTTATTCTGTTAAAGACATAGTATCAGAAAAATATGCTTTGGTATATATTTCAACAGCTTTAGTATTTGTAATTGATTATATTTTAATTCATCTATTTGGAAGAACGGAATTTATTTCGGCTTTTCAAGTACAAATTATAATTTTCTATTTGTTTTTACCAATTTTACTTCCGATTTTACTTAATACAAGTGAAGTTGTATCAACTGTGTCTGTATTGTTAATCGCTTTAATTGATGCAGGATTTTTCTTTAGAATGGAGGAAGAATTACTTCGATATTTTACAAGTACAAATGTTTTAATTTGTGTGATTTTAAGTTTAATTTTTGTAAGTTTATCTTTTTTAGCCAGTTTAAAGATATTAAACAAAGGAGTGATTTAGATGAAAGCGCTACTTTATAAGGATATGTTGAATTTAAAAGGGGACATTTCAATTTTTGTTCTTTTAATATTTTTAGCAACATTGATTGGAAGTGTTATTACTGACGTGAATCATTTGATTGTACTTGCCTATATTTTTCCAATAATACTTCTTATAAAAAGTTTTAATTCCGATAAAAATGCAAATTTTGAAAAATTTTTAATCTCTGGTGGAATTGAAAGAAAAAATATAGTATTTTCCAAATATTTGTTAGTTATTGGTATGGAAGTTATAAGCTTGTTTTTCACATTTTTAGCTGTTTATTTAAGTGGAAATCTTACTTTTTTACGAACTATAAGTATTTTGTTTTTGATTATGTTTATATCTTTTATAATCATTCCTATTTATTACAGATTTGGTTATAAACGTATATTCATTTCAATGGTTATTGCTTATTTAGGAATAGTAATGTTTTTTGCTTTATTTCCTGAAGAATGGAAAGAGTTTGAAATTGTAAAAATTTGGCTAAATAATGAATTTTTAATATACTCATCTTTTGCTTTAGTTACTTTATTAACATTTGGCATTTCAATATTTTGTTCACTTAGGATTGTTGAGAAGAGAGATTTTTAGGAGGTTGTTATGAAAGCATTGTTTTATAAAGATATCATAGCTTTAAAGGGAAATTTAAAAGCTCTTTTGATTGTATTGGTATTCGACTTTGTTGTAATAAAAGCAGGATTTCCTGATATGGCTTATTTAATATCAACTTTTTGGCTTATAGATTTTGTTTCTAGAACTTTTGATACAGAGAATAAAAATAATTTTTATAAATATGTAATTTCAAATGCAGTTGATGAAAAAATTATAGTGATATATAAGTACATTTTGGTATTTTTGGCGATTATTTTAATATTCCTGATTGATTTTTCATTTGCTTTTCTTACAGGAGTTGACAAAACTATTTACAGATTTTTAATTTTTTCAAACTTAAATATTTTGCTTTATGAGATCTTAATTCCGATATTTTTTAGATTCGGAAAAATTGCAAGAGAAGTGATTAGAATTTTAGTTGGAATTGTATATGTTTTAGGAATATTTTATATGGTAAAAGATGGAAGACTTTTTAGTTTTGATATTTTTACTAATATGAATATATTTTTAATAGGAGGGCTGATTGCTTTAGTTTTGTTTGTATTTTCTTTTGGATTGAGTTTGAAATTTATAAAAAAGAAAGTAGAGTAGGAGGGTGTTATGAACGGTTTATTATATTTAGAATACCTTGAAATAAAGAAAAAGTGGCACATTTATTTCATATCATTGATATTACTTTGTTTTGGCGTTTACTTTGAATTTTGGTTTGCCTATATATTTATATTTGCTCTTTTAGGAACTAGAAATATGCTAACTGCCTTTGAAAGAGAAAATAAAATAAATAGACATATCTTGACAACCGGTGCCTCAAGAAAGGATTTAGTATATACAAAGTTTTTTGTTTCAACTTTGAAGATTTTGTTCTGTTTTGCCTTATTGCTGGTAATTACTCTAATTTTTAATTATAACTTTTTGTTGACACTGTTATTCTATTTCTTGAGCGCATTAATTATAAATCCGATAATACAGTCAATGTTCTTTAAGTTTAGAGAAGAATCCGACGTTCCTGCAATATGGATTGTAATTGCGTTTTTAGTTTTATTTTGTATGCTACCTTTAAAATATATTTTTGGAGTTGAAGGCATTTATAAAAGCATAAATGTTACGACAATTTCTTATACAATTATATTTTTTGCAAGTATATTTTGGAATATTTATATCTGTAAATTAACAGCAAAGAAAATAGAAAATAGAGATTTTAAATAAGAGGGAAACTTGTTGTACGATAAAAAAGCCATTTAATTAAAGCCATTTTTAATTAAGTGGCTTTTTGTTTAAATAATTTTTTTAATTTTGTTCCACTCATTATTGATATTTTTTCAAGAGTTTTTTGATGAGTATTTATGTGAATGTTGCACTTGATTTGACAAATTATCGTTAAGAAAAATTTTTAAAAATTTTTCGTTTCATAAGTATTTCATTTTCATTTCATAAATATTTCATAAATCGGGTTTAAAATAGCTACTGTAAAGAAAATACTTTGAAATTAAAATAAATTTGAGAGAGGGGAGTTGAATAAGACAGTGGTAAAAAATGCGATAGCATATGTTTTAAGAAAAAAGAATAGAACGCTGATAGTTTTTATTATTTTGGCAGTAGTTCTTTCATGTTTATACGCTTGTCTGAATATTTTGAAATCAGGAGCCAGTTTGGAGAAGTCTTTGTATAAGTCATCAAATTCATCTTCAACCATAGCCAGAAAAGATAGTCAGGGATATTTTGACAAAAATGAGTTAAAAGGTATAAATGATATAAAGGAAATTGAAGAGATAATTACTCAATATGAAGGCTTGGCAAGATTGTCAAATAATAATGCAGTTGACAGCGGACAACAAATAACAAGAGATGATATTCCAAGCTATTTAAAAAATATTGTATCAATACAAGCTACAAGCAATGTAAAAAGAAATGTTTTGTTTAATAGTGGAGTTTTTACGATAAAAGAGGGAAGAAATATTGAAAAAAATGATAAAAACAAGATATTAGTTCATGAGGAGTTTGCTGAAAAGAATAAATTAAAACTGGGAGATAAAGTTAGTTTAGAATTTGTAGATCCAAATAAAAATGATAAAAGTAATAAGCAAACTGAATTTGAAATTGTTGGAATTTTTTCGGGAAAGAAACAGGAGACACAAACAGGATTGTCTTCAGACTTGAGTGAAAATATGATGTTTACTGATTATGATTCAGCACAAAAGGCTTTGAATCTTGAAGGAAACAAAGAACTTGTAAATAAGATGACATTTTTTACAAACACTCCTGAAAAGATGGACGAGGCAATAAATAAAGTTAAAAAGCTTAATGTAGATTGGGAAAAAACTTATACTGTTGATAAGGATTCAAACTCATTTAAAGAAGCTTTAGAGTCATTGAGTGGTGTTAAACACATAATAAAAATAATGACTTTTGCAATTATGATTGGTGGTTCTGTAGTTCTTTCATTAATATTGATATTATGGTTAAGAGAAAGAATTTATGAAATCGGAATTTTGTTATCCATTGGGGTAAGTAAATCTAAAATTATCGGGCAATTCATAATGGAATTAATATTTATATCTATTCCTGCAATTTTCGTATCATTGATATTTGGAAATTTGGTAGTAAATCAAATTATTGGAGGATTGATTAGTTCTGAGGATACTACATCAATTACATCTAATTTTGTAAGTAGTGGATATAATATGAACAGTTTAATAACTTTTGCACAAAGCTATGGAGTTTTATTACTAATTATTGTATTATCAGTAGTTTTTGCATCAGGATTGATTTTAATAAAGAAACCGAAAGAAATTTTATCACAAATTAGCTAGGAGGAAATAGATGAACACATTAGAAATTAAAAATGTAACATATAGTTATGCGAATTCAAAAGAGAAAGTTTTATCATTAATAAATCAAGGATTTGAACTTGGAAAATTTTATGCGATTATCGGTAAATCAGGAACAGGAAAGTCAACATTACTTTCATTGTTGGCAGGATTGGATAAGCCGAATAGCGGAGAAATTTTGTTCAATAACGAAAATATAGAAAAAGCAGGTTATAGTAATCACAGAAAGAATAATATATCTTTAGTATTCCAAAACTACAATCTTATAGATTATCTATCACCATTAGAAAATATCAGATTGGTAAATAGTAAAGCCTCTGAAGATATTTTACTTGAATTGGGACTTGATAGAACTCAAGTTAGAAGAAATGTAATGAAACTATCAGGTGGACAACAACAAAGAGTTGCTATTGCAAGAGCTTTAGTATCAGAAGCACCGGTTATTTTGGCAGATGAACCTACAGGTAACTTGGATGAAACTACTGCAGGAGAAATAATAGAAGTATTGAAAAAACTTGCAAAAGAGAGAAATAAATGTGTAATAGTAGTAACTCATAGTAAAGAAGTTGCAAGTGCAGCTGATACAATACTTGAGCTTAATAATAAGAGATTAAAAGAAGTAACAAAAAGTAATTAGGAGGTAAGCAATGTTTAAAAATGCTTTTGCATACGTAACCAGAAAGAGTTTAAAATCATTAATTATATTATTAATTATCTTATCAATGTCAGCGCTTAGCTTGATAAGTTTATCTATAAAAGATGCTACAAATAAGGCGTCAGAAGAAACTTTTGGAAATATTACAAACAGTTTTACGATGGAAATAAATAGAAGAGTAAATCAAGGTACTGCCAGAGGGGGCGGTAATGTAAGAGGTCAAGATATAAAGAAAATTGTTGATTCAGGACATGTAGATAATTTTGTTAAGAGAATCAACAGTGTTGCCAATCTTGATGACAATTTAGATATAGTTCAAGCACCGGGAGCTGGTCAAAATGAATCTGCAGAAAGAGCTAAAAACTTCAAAAGAGCAGTTATGTTAACAGGTGTAAACAGTTCTCAAAAAGAAACAAAATTTGTTTCCGGAGCATATAAATTAGTTGAAGGTGAACATTTAAACAGCGAAGATAAAAACAAAATTTTAATGCATAAAGATTTAGCTGCAAAAAATAATTTAAAAGTTGGGGATAAGATTAAATTAAAATCCAATTTATATGATGCAGATAATGAAAAGGGAGCAAATGAAACTGTAGAAGTAGAAATTAAGGGTCTTTTTGACGGACATGGTAAAGGTGGAGTAACTTATTCACAAGAACTTTATGAAAATACTTTAATTACAGATGTTCATACAGCTGCCAAAGTTTATGGAAATACTGAAGATACAGCAACTTACCAAGATGCAACATTTTTTGTAAAAGGGAATAGAAATTTAGATCAAGTAATAAAAGATCTTAAAAAATTGGATATTAACTGGAGATCATATAATTTAATTAAGAGTTCTTCAAACTTCCCTGCATTACAAAAATCAATTTCAGGAATATATTCAATTGCAAATCAATTATTTGCAGGTTCTCTAATATTTGCAGGTTTAGTAGTTACACTATTATTATTCTTGTGGATGAATGCCAGAAAGAAAGAAATTGCAGTATTGTTATCAATAGGAATTTCTAAAACTAAGATATTCGGACAATTTGCCATTGAATTACTTTTCGTTGCAATACCGGCATTCATAGGTTCATATTTCCTAGCGGGATATACAGGAAAAATGCTTGGAAACAGTATTTTACAAAAAGTTACGGGAAGTATTGCAAAACAAATTGCTAGACAGTCAGCATCAACTAAATTAGGAGGCGGAGCTGAAGTTGACGGATTTAATAAGACATTAACAAGTTTAGATGTCAGCATTAATCCAAAAGCCCTTATTTATGTAGTATTGTTTATGTCAATTATACTTGCAATTGCATTGGTAATATCTTCTTCAAATATTTTAAGAAAGAAACCAAAAGAATTATTAATTGATACAAAATAGTTTTTATCATAGAGGGTACTTCGTAATATTCTAATACGATAGCAAAAATTATCGGTGTATATACATCGATAATTTTTGTGTTTTATGGTAAAATAATATTAGTAAATTTTTTATATAAAAGGAGGGCCTATGAGAATATTAGTTGTAGAAGACGATCAAATAATCAGAGAGGGAATTTCTGAATATTTATCTGAATTCGGTTATGACATCATTCAAGCAAAAGACGGACAGGAAGCCTTAATAAAATTTAATAACAATGAGATTAATTTAGTAATTTTAGATATACAAATTCCTTTCCTAAGCGGATTGGAAGTCTTAAAAGAAATCAGAAAAAAAAGTAATTTGCCTGTGATAATGCTTACAGCATTTAATGATGAGGAATATAAGATAAATGCTTTTTCAAGTTTGGCGGACGGTTATATGGAAAAGCCGTTTTCACTCCCCGTCTTAAAAGCCAGGATAGATTCTTTAATTAAGAGGCATTATGGAAGTCGTGAGAAATTTGAATATAATAATGCTGAAGTTAATTTCACAAGTTATACAGCCAAGTACAACGGTGAAGAAGTGGATATAAACGCAAAAGAACTTGAGATATTGAAATATTTATTGGAAAACGAAGGACATGCTTTGACCAGAGCACAGATAATAGATAATGTGTGGAAAGAAACGGATGAAATTCCTTTTGACAGGGTTATAGATGTCTATATAAAAGAGTTGAGAAAAAAACTTGGTTTGGATTGTATTGTAACAATCAGAAATGTTGGTTATAAATTGGAGAGAAAATGAAGAATTTAAAAATATTTCCAAAAATGTTTTTCAAGACATTTAGAATTCTTGGGACTGTAATTGTATTAATACATTTATTGGTGTTTTTTATTTTTCCGAGAACTTATTTAGAGACGAGAAAGCAGGAACTTTATGCAAAAGCTGATGAAATCTCAAATAATATTAAGGGAAAAGATTTAAAATTTGTAGAACGGTCTTTGGAGTTTTTTTCTAAAAGTAGCGATATAAAGGTTGTAATAAAAGGAGAAAACGGAGAGGATGAAGTACAAATAGGTGATAACATCAATGTAAATTTAAAGAGTAAAGATAATTCTTTAATCATTGAAGAAAGAGAAGTAGAACTAAAGAACGGTAAAAAAATCTTCGTACAATTTATCTCTACTGCAGACATGAAAAAGGATGCCAAAGAACTCAGCTTTAAATTCTTGCCATATTCATTGGCTATATCTTTTGTTTTTTCAATCATAGTTTCGCTTATTTATGCAAAGGAGATAACTAATAATATAAAAGAAATAAAAAATGTTACTAAAAAAATGATGAATTTGGATAGAACTGCCTATTTAAAAATTGATTCTACAAATGAAGTTGGAGAATTAAAGGAACATATTAATGATTTGTATAGTACTCTACTAAAGTTGATAGACGATTTAGAGCTTAAAAACGAAGAAATAGTAAAATTAGAAAAATTAAAATATGATTTCTTTAGAGGAACATCTCATGAATTAAAAACTCCTCTTGCAAGTTTAAAAATAATATTGGAAAATATGAAATACAATATCGGAAAATATAAAAATAGAGATTTATATATCGAAAATTGTATTGACATAGTCGATCATTTAACTAGAAGTATTTCACAGATGCTGTCAGTTTCTTCCTTTGAACATTTGAAAAATGATGAAGAAATAATAGTTGTTAATGATATATTAGATGATGTCTTGAAGCAATATATGTTACTTGCAAATCATAGAAATATAAAAGTCAACAATAATCTGAAAAATGAAAAAATCTATATAGGAATGACGGCACTTAAAATTGTACTGTCCAATTTAATAAACAATGCAGTTAAATATTCCGATGAAAATGGTGTAATAAACATCGGAACAAAAGATGATTGGCTTTATATCGAAAATTCATATAAAGATAATGAAAATTTGGATGTAAATAAAATATTTGAAATTAGTTTTAGCTTAAATAAAGAAAACAGTAATGGTCTGGGCTTATACATTGTTAAAAATATTTTATTGAACTACGGAATAAAATACAAAGTAGAAAAAAGTAAAATGGGAATTGCATTTTTGATTGAGCTGTCAGGTAATATGGATAAATAAATGTAACGAAGATACATCCACTAATAAAACAGTAAATTGGATTTGCGATAAAAACCCCACCCTTCCACGATGCTTCGCATCGGGTGGGTACCCGGGAACCTTGTTGTTTCACAATAAAAAAAGCAGACATTTTTGTCTGCGTTTTAAGGAGCGAGAGCTCCTTTTTTAATTTCATCATTTTGTTTTAGTAATTTTTTTCTTATTACTAAGTAGCAACAGATATGTGCGATTGTTGTCAATATCCAAGAGATTGGATATGAAATGTAAAGAGATTCTTGTGTTCTGTAAATTTGAAATATTGTAAATATCCAAATTACTCTAAAAAGACAAGCTCCGGTTAGTGAAACAATCATTGGGAGAATTGAGTAGCCCATTCCTCTTAATGAGCCGACTGTTACATCCATTAGTCCACATAGTAAGTATGTTGCAGAAACGATCTTCATTCTGTTAAGTCCAAAAGTTATTACTTTGGGGTCGTTTGTAAAAATTCCAAGTAAAAAATCTCCACATATATATGCACCGATTCCAAGCACAAGTCCTACGACTGAAACAATGGCAAGTCCTTGTAATAAAATTTTATCTATTCTATGATATTTTTTTGCTCCCATATTTTGACTTGTAAAACTTAGAGTTGATTGGTAAATTGAATTCATTGACATATATACAAAGCCTTCAATATTTATTGCGGCTGTATTTCCTGCTATAACAAGTTGCCCAAAGATATTTATTGAAGATTGAATTAATACATTTGAAATACTAAATACGATTCCTTGAACACCTGCCGGTAGTCCGATTCTTAAAATAGTTTTAACTTTTTCTTTTTGTAATTTTATTTTTTTAATATCCAAGTGCATATATCCTGTACTTTTTTTCAAAAATAATATCATCATAATTGCTGAAATATATTGTGCGATTATTGTTGCTATCGCAACTCCTTCAACACTCATCTTTAAAACTATAACAAAAAATAAATTTAGGACAACATTTACTATTCCTGAGGTGATTAAAAAGTATAGCGGTCTTTTAGTATCTCCGATTGAACGTAAAAGTGCTGCTCCAAAATTGTATAAAGCTGCAGCGGGACTTCCTAAGAAAAATATTTTCATATAAAGTACAGATAGGTCGATTATTTCATTTGGCGTTCCCATAAGTTCAAGCATAGGTCTTGAGGCGATAATTCCTACAAAAAGCAAAATTGTTCCAGCAATTATTGCAAGTCCAATTGCATTGTGAACAGTATCTGATGCGTTTTTGTAATCTCTTGCTCCACAATATTTTCCCATTGTAACGCTTATTCCCATAGAAATTCCAATCAGCAAACTGATTAATAAATTTATTAAAGAAGAAGTAGCACCAACTCCTGCAAGAGCAGTGCTACCTGAAAAACGCCCAATTACTATTATATCTACTGTATTAAAAAGTAATTGAAAAACACTTGTAAAAATAATTGGAATTGAAAAAAATATCATTTTTTTCAAGGTCTTTCCATTTATCATATCTATTTCATTGCTTTTAACCATTATATCCTCCGTAAAAAGTCTAAAATCATCCTAAATATAATATCATATATTCACACTTTTTGCAATGATAAAAGAGAAACAAAATTTATTTTTTAGTTTATTTGTTGAAATATATGAGCATATAATTATTTTAAAATTAAAGATATTAAGAGAATAATTTAATTTACTAATTCAAATTGTTTTAATTTTCGGTCAAAATAATTAGTAATAATATAAGATATAGTTTATTTTAAATAAAATAGGGTATTAATATAGTGAATAGATATAATTAAAAAAATTAGTTTGTTTAGTATTTTAATTTATTTATAAATATAATTTAAAAGAGAAAAATTTATGATTTAGTCACTTATTATTGGAGGGTTAATAGGTTTTATAGCTGGTGGAATAACTAAAAAAGGTGGAGCAATGGGAATAATCGCTAATATAATAGCAGGATTGTTAGGTTCATCTGTTGGTCAAGCGTTGTTTGGAACATGGGGTCCTAAATTAGCTGGTATGGCAATAGTTCCATCTGTATTAGGAGCAGTAATTGTTATTGCTGTAGTATCATTTTTCTTTGGTAAAAAAGAATAATTTAATTTATAGAATATTTATTAAAATAGAATAATATATAAAATGAAAGGGGAATAATTATGTCAGTTAAAGAAAAATTAGATCAAGTTAAAGGTTCAGTAAAAGAAAGCGTTGGAAAGCTAACTGGAGATAAAAAAACAGAAAAAGAAGGAGCTACTGAAAAAGTAATTTCAAAAGTTAAAGAAGTAGCTGAAGATGTTAAAGACGCTGTAGAAGGAACAATCGAAGGTGTTAAGAATATGGTAGATAAAGATAAAAAATAGTCAATAAAAAAGAAGCGAATATTCGCTTCTTTCAGACTGATGACAAAGGTGCCAATGATTGCTCATTGACACCTTTGTCATCAGTCTGAAGGAACCTGTGGGTTCCTTAAAAAATACTTAAACAATATAAGTAAATAAATGTTGTAAATATTGATGCGAAAACTGTTAATACCATATTTTCAGTTATATATGAAACAATCGCTGAAATTGCGATTGTTACTATAATCATCAATCTGTTATATGGGTCAATAGTTAAAACTTCTTTTAAGATTAGTACCGTCATTGACGTGAAAGGTACAATTTTAAAGAAAATCATCAATCTTTTATTAAAAGTTTTTCCTCTAAGAAAGAATAATGGAAGAACTTTTGGAATTATTGTTATCGCAGCTGCAACTAATGTAGCTACAACATAGTAAGCATATCTATCCATAAATTTCTCCTTATCCTTTTATTTCTTCTTTATCTTCTAAAGTTTCATCACCAATTAAGAATATACCAACTATTGAAGAAAGGATTATTGAGACGACAATATCCCAACCCATAGGGAATAAATTTGTATAGTAAATAATGGAATATATAATCCCTGTTGCAATGACAACTCTAATTGTTACCATATGTTTTTTTACATTTGGAACGAGTATGGCAACAAATAGTCCAAGTAATCCCATACTAAATGAGGCTTTTAAATACATCGGTAAAAAATCACCTATATAATAACCTACGATTGTAAAAATTCCCCAAACAAAATATGGAGGAATTTGCACTCCTAATGCAAATTTTGTGTTTACTTTATCTTTGTTAAATGAAAGTATTGAAAAACTTTCATCTGTTAATAACCAACCCACGATCGGAAATGCTAAATGATTCACTTTATCTACTGTCGCTCCAAGTGATGCAGACATTAAAAACAGTCTTGAATTTAGTAAGAATACAGAAATTGCAATTCCAAGAATCGGAACTCCCGACATTATAAATCCGACCAACATAAATTGTGCTGCTCCTGAATACAAGACAAATGAACTTAAAAAAGCATGTACTAAACCTGCTGTACTTGTATTACATAGAATACCAAAAGTAATAGCAGACGGTATATAACCTATCAATATAGGAATTGAGTGTCTAACACCCAACATATAATCATTTTGTTTTGATTTCATATCTTCCCCCGTAAAACAATAAGAAATCTAATACTCTATCTCTCTTCTATCTTCTAATGCTTTTAAAAATGTAAGCTCATCATAGCTATCTACACTTCTACCTATCGGAATACCATTTGCAATTTTAGAAATTTTCAAATTTTCAAATTTTTTCAACAAATCTACTATATAAAGCTCTGTCAATTCACCGTCAATAGTTTGACTTATGGCAAAGACAATCTCTTTTACATTGCCATTTTCGATACGGTCTAAAAGAGATGCTACATTTAAATCATCTAAAGTTATTCCCTCTCTTGGAGTAACAAGACCGTTTAAAATGTGGTAAGTGCCTTTATAAACCTTCGTTTTTTCCAAACTAACAACACCTTGAATATCCTCAACAACAGTTATAATCGACTTATCACGCTTTTCATCTGCACAAATATTACAAATTTCATCTTCAGTTAAATTTCCACAAATTTTACAATGATGAGTATTTTTTTTCATATTTATAAGACTTTTTGCAAATTCAATCGTATAGTCATCGTCCATTTCTAAAATTTTTAAAGCCATTTTAGTGGCTGATTTTCTTCCGATAGTAGGAAGTTTTGACAAGTAATGAATAACTTCATCTATCGATTTTGTATAATTATTCATTTTATAATCCTGGGATATTTATTCCGCCAGTTATTTTATTTATTTCTGAATCATGTTTTTCTTGAGCTTTTCTATTAGCCTCATTAACAGCTGTTATGATTAAATCTTGTAACATTTCTATATCATCCGGGTCAACAACCTCAGGAGAAAGCTTTATACTTAAAACTTCCTTTTTGCCATTAACAGTTACTTCAACAGCTCCACCACCGGAAGTAGCTGATACCTCTTCTTCATCTAAAAGCTTTTGAGTATTTTCTAATTCTCTTTGCATCTTTTGCATTTGTTTCATCATATTACCCATATTCATTCCGCCACCGAATTTAGGGAAACCACCTTTAGCCATAAAATACCTCCTAAAATAAAAAATATTTAAAAATTATTTATTCAAAATTTTGCAATTAAACTCATTTTTAGAAATCTAATAACAAAATAATTATACCATTTTTTTTATTTAAAATCAAATTTTTACAATACTTAGATAAAATATAAGCAAAGTTTTTGCAAAATTAAAAGTAAAAGCTATTGTGAAATTACACAATAGCTTTATATGTTTTTATTAAATTTTAAGCTACAAAGTTAGCATAAATTGTTAATGAATTTCTTGTAGGCAAATTAACTCTTGTAAAAAACTCATCAAGAATTGCTTTTTCTTTTAATACAAAAGCGTTGTTTTCATCAAGTTTGTAAGAACCAAATTTAAATAAATAGGCTTTACAGTCAATATATAAGAAGTTTTCCTTTGTTACATAGTGAATTTCCTTTACACTTTCGTCAAAAAGTTTTGATACAGTTTTTTTGAAGATAGTTTCTTTAAGAACGTCTTTAAAAGGAGTTAAGTCTATATTTTCATCAACAATTTCATTTTGTTCTTCAACTTGTGGCTCTTGCTTGGCTGAAATTTTTTCTTCTTTTTCAATATTTTCAGTATTTTTTTCGCTTATGTTTTCTTTTGTTTCAAAAGGATTTTCGTTTTGCAAAATTTCATTGTATATGTCAAAAGTTTCATCAGAATTGAAGTCGTCTATTTCATCAGTTTTTTCATACTTTTCTTCTTTTTTTTCTTCTGCTTTGTTTTCTACAACTTCTACTTTCAAATTTCCACTTTTGATAATTTTTTCAAGAGTTTCGATTCTTTTTTCAAGCTCTGATTTTTCTTTTTTAAATGAATTTATTTTTATGATTAAAAGTTCAGCTAATGCGTTTTGCATATCACTTTTTTTCATTTTGTCCTCAGTTTCTAAAAGATTTTCTAAAATGAAAATAAGCTCTTCAATAGTAAATTTATTTGCATGTTCTAAATATCTTTTATATTCGACATCATTTAAAGAAGTTAAGCTTTTTTCGATGCTTTTTACCAAAATTATATTTCTAAAATGCTTAACTAAATCTACTATTATGTTATAAGGAGTCTTTCCATTTTTAACTAAGTTTCTAAAAATTTCTATGGTTTCATTCTTTGAAGAATTTAAAATTGACTTTGAAAATTCAAATAACATATTTAAATTTACAAGACCCAAACATTCATTAATATCCTCAACAGTTATTTTTTCCTTTCCTGTTGCAACTACTTGGTCTAAAAGACTAAGAGCATCTCTCATTGCTCCAGAGGAAAGCTCTGAAATTAAATTAACCCCCTCAGATTCTATTTCGACATTTAGATTTTTTAAAATGTAATTTATATTTTGGACTATATTTAAATTGTCAATTCTTTTAAATTCAAACCTTTGGCATCTTGAAATAATAGTGTCCGGAAGTTTGTCGATTTCAGTTGTAGCAAGAATAAAGATTAAATGCTTTGGAGGTTCCTCCAAGATTTTTAAAAGAGCATTAAAACCCTCATTTGTAATCATATGAGCCTCATCGATTATATATACTTTGTATTTTACAAGTTGTGGAGGATAGATTACTTTTTCTTTTAATTCCCTTATATCATCTATACGTCTATTACTTGCTGCGTCCATTTCTACAACTTCAAGAGCTTTGTCATTTAGAATCATTTTACAATTTTCACATTCATTACAAGGATTACCGTCGATTGGATTTAGACAATTTACTGCACGAGCAAAAATCTTTGCACAACTTGTCTTTCCCGTACCTCTAATACCTGAAAAAAGATAAGCATGACCTAAGTTTCCTGTTTTTATTTGATTTTTTAAAATTTCAACAATATGATTTTGACCAACAACTCTTGTAAAGTCCTTTGGTCTAAATTCTCTATAAATAGCTTGTTTCAAAATCTCACCTCTAAGTTTATGTTATTAATATTGTTTGTTTTTTATATAATTCTAGGGCAAATTTTATTATACCACACTTCTTTTTATATTGCCACTAATAGAAATTTAACAAAGTTATTTATAAATAAATCACTTTAAAAACATAGTTTTTAACATTGACAGTTGTTTTTATTTTTTATAAAATATTTATAGAGGGAGAGGGATAAAATGAAAAAAGATAAATTATTTACTAGAATTATTATGACCTTAGTAGGTATGATTATACTTGGAATAGGTGTTTTTTTTACAATACAAGCAAACTTGGGGGTTGACCCTGCAAGTACAGTAGAACTTGGAATGGTGAAACATTTGGGAATTAGTTATGGAACTTGTGCAGGAATTTTTAATATAGTATTTTTAACTATAATATTTTTTGTGGATAAAAAATATATAAATATAGCATCAATCTTGGCTATTTTTAGTATAGGCTATACAGTTGAAGCAATGAATTACTTTTTCGGTTGGCTTAATTTAAGTTCTTTAAATTATATTTATAGAATCATAATTTGCCTTATCGGAGCTTTTATTGTTGCTATCGGTGTTACCGTTTATATTTTTGCTGATTTGGGTGTTGGAGCGACAGATGGAATTTCTGAGCTTATAAGCGATAAGACAAAATATTCTTACAGAAATGTTAGAGTTATTTCTGATTTTCTGCTTGTTGTAACAGGATATTTACTTGGAGGAGTTGTAGGACTTGGAACTTTAATTATAACTTTTTCAGTTGGACCATTTATTCAATTTATAAGAAAAGTTATTTCACCATTTTTGAAGAAAATTTTAGGTGAAGAAATGGTGGATAATGTAAATTCTGATGAAAAAAATTTTGAAAAAGAAATAGTTGCTTAAAATAGGGGGGGAACCCTATTTTTTTATTATGAAATAACAAGGTTCTCGGGCACCTACCCGATGCAAAGCATCGTGGAAGGGTGAGGTTCTTATTATGAAATAACAAGGTTCTTATTGGGAAAAGTGGTATTATATAAAATAAAGATTGCATTTTATCAAGGAGGTTTTTATGGATATTTTAAAATTAGTTAAAGAAAAAGAAGAAGAAGTTATAAAGATAAGACGTGATTTGCATCAAATTCCAGAGTTGGAATTGGAACTTCCACAAACTATGGAATATATCTCAAAAGTTTTAGATAAAATTGGAGTTAATTATAAAAAGTTATTAAATGGAAATGCAATAGTCGTTCAAATTGACGGAGCACAAAGTGGGAAATGTATTGCTATAAGGGCAGACAGTGATGCTCTGCCTGTTGTTGAAGAAACGGGACTTCCTTTTGCATCTACAAATGGAAATATGCATGCTTGTGGGCATGACGGACATACTGCAATGGCACTAGGAGCTTGTATGATTTTAAATGAAAATAGGGATAAGTTAAAGGGAAGTGTAAAAATATTTTTCCAACCGGGAGAAGAAACGCCCGGAGGTGCTTTACCTATGATTGAAGAGGGTTGTATGGAAAATCCGAAGGTCGATGCAGTCATAGGACTTCATGAAGGTTGTTTAATTCCTATTGAATATGGAAAAATCGGCGTAAAGAGTGGTGCTATTATGGCATCAGCAGATATTTTTGAACTTTATGTAAGAGGTAAGTCATCTCATGCAGCGACTCCTCATCTTTCAGCTGACCCGATTGTAGTTGCATCAGAAATTGTTCTTGGACTTCAAAAAATAACTTCAAGGGAAATAAATCCACTTTCAAATGCAGTTTTAACTATTGGAATAATAAATGGGGGAACTGCTCATAATGTAATTCCTGAAACAGTTTATATAAAGGGAACGGTCAGAACTTTAGACGAAAATGTTAGAAAATTTATAGCAAAAAGGATTGAAGAGATTGCGAGTGGAATCGCAGGAGCATATAATTGTGAGGCTGAAACAATTTATCACTTTATGTATCCGGTTGTTATGAATGATGAAAAATTTACAGAATTTTTTATAGAAAATACAAAAGAAATTTTAGGAGAGGACTCCGTTGAAATCATAGAAAACCCAAGTATGGGTGGTGAGGACGTTGCATATTTCTTGCAAAGAGCAAAGGGAACATACTTTATGTTATCAAATCCAAAAATTTATGAGGATAATAAAATATATCCACACCATAATAGCAAATTCGACGTGGAAGAAAGTTTATTCTACAAAGGAATGTGTGCAGTTTTAGGAACTGTTTTTAAATATTTAAGTTAAAAAAAACGGATTGCGTATTTGCAATCCGTTTTAAATTTCTATTCATATATTAATTCATCTAATTCAGCATTGAACATAGGTTCTATTGTAATTATCACTGTTGATGTTAACAAAATGATGACAAAAGAAATAAGCATATACAAACTAATTCCACCAAATACAACTTCATCTGTAAGCATAGCCACTCCTATACCCCAAACAACAAATATCATTGTTGGAATAACTAAAAGTATAAAAGGAATAACTCCGGCTAAAAACTCCCAGCCGAATAAACTTAATTTTTTTCCATCCATCTCATCTTTAGCACCTATGAAACACTCACCGTTACTAATAGTTGGGTCTGATACTTTTATATAAATGGCTCTTTGATATTCTAAAGCTTTTATGATTCCCGGAATTACAAATAGTAAAGTCCAAAGGAATGTTTTAAATAATATCATTAATATTAATGTAAACATATCAAAACCAAAGTTAAATATATTCTTAAATGCACTAATTACTGAAGGAGATCTGTTTTCTTTTATTGCACTATAAATTTCAATATTTATATATTTATAAAGAATTGATGAAAGTATAGTCAATAAAAGTGATATAGGAAAAATAAGTTTTACCTTAAATAAAACTTTAAAAGGCGCAGGCAAAACATTGCCGTCTTTTAGAGTTTCTTTGATTAAAATTACAGGGTTTCCATCACTTGCTACCATAGTTGAAACAAATGTAATCAAAAGCATACTCCAAAAGTGTCTTTTTACAAAATCAATACTTTTCACAAAAATGTTTGACATAAAATCTCCCCCTTAAATTTTAAATTTGTAGGTTTTAAATATTACTTAACTTTATCTGCAACTGCTTTTGCAACTGTATCAGCTACATTTTCTTCAAATGCAGATACTATTATATAATCTTCTCTAATCTTGTCGTCCGGAATCATACTTGCAAGTCCGTAAGATGCAGCAAGTTTCATTTCTTCAGTGATTTTTTTAGCTTTTGCTTGTAATGCACCTTTGAAAATTCCAGGGAAAGCAACTACATTATTAATTTGGTTAGGCATATCTGATCTACCTGTTGCAGCAACTCTTGCTCCAGCTTCTTTTGCATCTGCATAAAGAATTTCAGGTTGTGGATTTGCCATTGCAAATACGATTGCGTCTTTATTCATTGAGGCTACCATTTCTTTAGTAACTAAGTCTTTTTGACTAACTCCGATGAATACATCAGCTCCAACGAAAGCTTCTTTCATTGTCATATCTTTTTGTTCTTTATTTGTAATTTCTGCTAATTCTTTTTTTACAAAATTGTAGTTTTCGCTGTGTTTTTTATTTATTGCACCTTTTGAGTCGAATGCAATTACATTTTCAACACCCAACATCATAATTAATTTGATGATTGAGTAACCGGCAGCGCCTGCTCCTGAAACTACAACTTTAATATCTTTAGCTTCTTTTTTAACTAATTTTAAAGCATTGATTAAAGCTGCTGTAACAACTATTGCAGTACCGTGTTGGTCATCGTGAAATACCGGAATATCAAGTTCGTCGATTAATGTTCTTTCGATTTCAACGCATCTTGGAGAAGAAATATCTTCAAGATTGATTCCACCAAATGTTGGGGCAAGAGCCTTTACGATAGAAATAATTTCTTTAGGGTCTTTTGTATCTAATACGATAGGAACAGCATTTACTCCACCGAATTTTTTAAACAAACAACATTTTCCTTCCATAACCGGCATAGCAGCCTCAGGACCTATATCTCCAAGACCTAAAACAGCAGTTCCGTCTGAGATAACAGCGATAGTATTTGCTTTACTTGTGTATTTATAAGCTAAAGAAGTATCTTTGCTTATTTCCATACAAGGTCTTGCAACCCCCGGAGTATAAGCATAAGTTAAATCTTCTGCATTTTCTAATTTTGCTTTTAATTCTGTTGACAATTTTCCTTGCCATTGTTCGTGAAGCGCTAAGGCTTTTTCGTAAACGTCCATTTTTTTCTCTCTCCTTTTAATAAAACATTTATTTAATTTTAATATACTACAAAGACTTTAAAAAGTCAATGATTATATTCAAATTTTAACCTAAAAATTCCAAGACCTTAAGCATCTTGGAATTTTTAATTGTGAAATTTATCTATCCAAAAAATATTGGAACTAAGAATGATGCTAATAAAATTATGAAAGCACCACCAAGTCTTGATGAAATTTGTGCAAAAGGCATAAGTTCCATTCTATCTGATGCAGTTAAAACTGCAACGTCTCCTGTTCCACCCATATTTGCCATACAAAGTCCAGCTGTAATTGCTGATTCTACAAAGTAGAAACCTACAAGATGTCCGATAACTCCAGCTCCAATGATTGCCCCAAGTACAACTAATGCACAAAGAACTAAGTATTGGAATGAGAATGAACTGATGATTTGACCTAAGTTTGTATAAGCAATACCGATTCCAAGCATAAGTGCGCTTGTAAAGTTCTTAGCAACGAATGAATACCAAATTTCTGCCGGCTTAATAACTTCTTTAGGAAGTAAATTCAACATTTTTACTATTGCAACAGAAATAATCATCCAAGCATAAGTGTGAATATTTACTCCTAACATTTTCATTCCAAGTGCAATTAAAGAACCTAGAGTATAGAAAGAAGTTGCAACTATAATTCCGGCACCGTAGTCAATAACAGTAGCTTGTGAATTATCTTCTTCGTTTTCAACTTTGAAATCATCTCCTGTATTTCTAACTAACATACCATTTCCAGTTAATTTAGGGAATGATTTACCTAATCTATTTAAAAGTCCACCGGATACTATTGCAAGTGCATTTCCAAGAGCAACAGCAGGAACTAATTTAGCTAAGATTATATCAGTATCAACGCCTAAAGTAGGAGCGAAAACTTTTGAAATAGGAACAGCGCCTGCACCCATTCCACCACCCATAATAGGAATACCTATATAAGCAGTAGTTTCTTTAAAGCTCATTCCAAAGAACATTCCACCGATTGCAACAAAAAGTAATGAAAGGGCAACGGCACCTAATATACAAGGTAAATATCTTAAACAAGCCTTGATTAAAAGTTTTCTATTCATTCCTAGAATAGAACCTGTGATTAATGCAGCGATATAAAAATCTAAGAAACCACCTGATTTCATAAATGTTGTAGTATTCTTTATAACGCTCTCAGGAGCAACTTTAAAATAAACAATAGCAGCTCCACCAAAAATACAAATAATTGCTCCACCACCAAAAAATGTATTAATTATCGGAGTGTGATTTCCAATTAAATTGAATAATTCTCCAAAAATCATTAATACAAGAAATGCTCCAATCATACCTGATGGTAATGTGTTTGTGTAGATTGAAACTATACTTAGGACTAAAGCTATCACATAAAATGGAAGTTTTAATCCTGAAATTTTTAAATCTTTCATAAAAGACCCCCTTCTAAAAATTTTTGATATAAAATTAAAATCTAATACTGTGATTTCAATCAGGTTTTAATTATATAATCATTATAACCAAAAGTCAATAAATATTATCGTAAAATATGAACTTTTTTTCACAAAAGATTTATCTAAGTAAAAGGAAATAGTTATTTTAGTTAATATTTAAAAATGGAATTATATTTAAACGAGGTACTCTACTTAACTTTAGCCACATATCCCTATTGCTTTTTAAAATTTTTTACATTACAATATAATTGGTGATTAAAATGAAAACAAAGAAAAAATATATATGTTCAAACTGTAATAAAGAATCTTTAGGTTGGCAAGGTAAATGTAGTTTTTGTGGTAGTTGGGGAACTATCGAAGAAGTTGAAGTTTCAGTTGTAAAAACTGCAACGAATAAAATTGTTGCTAAGGGAAAAGTTGAAAAGTTAAAAAATGTAAATGTTAATGAAAATGATAGATTTGTTACCGGAATTTCTGAACTCAATCGTGTATTAGGTGGAGGAATTGTTCGTGATAGTGTAAATATTTTAACTGCAAGGCCGGGTTGTGGTAAGAGTACATTGCTTTTACAACTTGCACTTGACTTTGCAAGTAAAAATATAAAAACTATCTACATTTCTGCAGAGGAAAGTTCATCTCAGATAAAATCAAGAGCAAATAGAATTATAAAAGAAATTCCTGAAAATATTTGGATACAATCAACACAAAGTATGGACGAGTCTTTAAGTTCCATTGAAGAAGTTGACGCAGAAATTGTAATTTTAGACAGTATTCAAACTGTAATGTTAAGTTCAATTTCATCAAGAGCCGGTTCTCCAACGCAAACCGTTGAATGTATAAACGAATTGGTTAGGGTTGCAAAAAATGATAAAAAACCTAGAGCAATTTTCATTGTTTGCCATATGACAAAGCAAGATGAAATGGCAGGACTTAGAACTCTTGAGCATATGGTAGATTCCGTTTTGCTTTTAGAGGGAGACTCAGATGAAAGTTTAAGAACATTAACAAGTACAAAAAATAGATTTGGAAGAACAGGAGAAATCGGACTTTTTAAAATGGAAGAGTACGGACTTTTAGAAATAAAAAATCCGTCAGAGTTTTTTGTAACACAAAGAGAAAAGGACGTTTGTGGAAGTGTGTTGTCGGTTGCAAAAGAGGGAAGTAGAATGTTGGTCGTTGAGGTTGAAAGTCTGGTTTCACAATCTTTTACTAACTATCCTGCAAGAATTGGAGATAGTTTAAAGAAAGACCAGTTAAATACATTGCTTTCAATCTTAGAAGAAAGAGCCGGTTTTAATTTGTATAATAAAAATGTAATCTTAAAGACGACAGGAGGACTAAAAATTTCAGAGCAATCTGTAAATTTAGCTGTAATAATTTCAGTTGCCTCATCAGTTTTGAATAAAGCAGTTCCAAGAGATAATGTTTTTATCGCAGAAGTTGGACTTACAGGAGAGCTTAAAAAAGTTCCAAACTTAAATGAAAGACTTGTTGAGCTTGATAGAATGGGTTACAAGAAAGCCTATATTTCAAATGAAACGGTGGATATAAAAAATTTAAAAACATTAAAAATAGAAAAGTCAAAGACTTTAAAAGAAGTAATACAAAAAGTTTTTTAGAAAAGAAAATATTAAGTTAATCCTTGCATTTCATTATTTTTTCGCAACGGTTTGAAATCTAAGAAACCAGTTATTCCACAAGAATATTAAAAGCTGATGAATATTCATCAGCTTTTAAATATTTGTATTAACATATTCATTTATTTTTGAAATTCTAATTTCGTCTATAAAAATATTTTTTTCTTTTAATTTTTTTAAAATTTCTTCATTCATAGAATGAAATATTGCAAATTCTACATTTTTTACAACAATTTCAAAAAGTGAGTTGTTAAGTCTTTTTGAGTGCATATCTATAAAATAACTTTCTGTAAAATTTTCGTCTAAAAAATCTATCATTTTTAGAAGATGTTTGTCTTTTTCGGCATAGTAGTTATTTGATTTTTGGATATTTTCAGTATATTTTTTTAATTTTTTTTTATTGTTCGAGTACAATGTAGATTTTTGTTTAAAAAATTTTGCCAGAATATTGTAATATTGGTAATTATACATTCCTTCTTCTAGCGAGGATATATTTAAAAGTGGTTTCATATTTAGATTTTGTACTAATTCATAATTTTTTTCTAAAAAAGTAATTTTATCTATTTTTTTATCCGAAAGTTCTTGTATTAATTCATTTCTTTTTTTGAAAAAAATTTCAAGTTGTCTTTTTGGTATATTCATATTCACACAAAAAAAGCATCATTACGATGCTTTTTAAATTTAGTCTAATTTTAGCTCTATACAATTTGCTTTAGCATGATCGCAAAGTTCTTCTTTTGGAATATCAATTCCCATAAAAACTTCAAGATTGTGCTTTTCACAAAATGCCTCTACGTCATTTTTAAATTTACAAAGCATATCGCAATCCATTTTAATTATTGAGTAAATTCCATCGATGTAAATTTTTTCTACATCATAATCTCTTGAAACAATGCCGAATAAGAATCCGAAAAGTTTATCAAGACTTTCTATTCCGTATTCTTTAGCGTTTGTCAATCTAACGCTGTGGTCCAAGCTAAAGATATGAGAATCATCTGTATCAATGAAAATGATGTTTCCATTTCCATTTCTCACTTCTTCGTTAGCTTTGTCTATTAACCATTTAGTTTTTCCAGACCCTGATGGACCAAGTACAAAATTTAACATATAAACCACCCCTTAAATTCTTTTTCTTATTATACCATTTTGAAAAAATTAATACAAGTGTTTTTGGATAAAAAAGATTAATAAAAAATATTGAAAAATAAGTATTTTTTATTAATATTATGAAATATTTTTGAAAACGATATTAAACTTAGAGAATATACAAGTTTTTTATAAAGATACCGGCAAAGATATAACTCATTTTATAAAATTTATAAATCTTGATTTTTTTTCTGTTTTGTGATAAAGTAAAATCAGATAATTGTATATAATTTTATGAAATGAAAATAAACTTAAGGAGTATCTGATAAGGAGGCTTGTTATGGCTTTTGTTGAATTTAAAAATGTTTATAAAAAATATAATGAGGGGAAAAGCTCGGAAATTGTTGCAAATCGTGATGTTTCTTTTGAGATTGAACATGGTGAATTTTGTGTGATTGTTGGCCCTTCGGGAGCAGGTAAGTCCACGATTTTAAATATTTTAGGTGGAATGGACGATGCGACAAGTGGAGAAATTTTTATAGACGGTAAAGATATTTGCAAGTTTAATAAAAGACAATTAAATGATTATAGAAGATTTGATGTGGGTTTTGTTTTTCAGTTTTACAATTTAATTCCGAATCTAACAGTTCTTGAAAATGTTGAGCTTGCAGGACAAATCGTTAAGGAAAGTTTGAGTCCAACGGGAGTTTTAGAGTCTGTTGAATTATCTCATAGGCTTAAAAACTTTCCAAGTCAATTATCAGGTGGAGAGCAACAAAGGGTTGCGATAGCTAGAGCTTTATGCAAAAATCCGAAATTACTTTTGTGTGATGAGCCGACCGGAGCCTTGGACTATCATACAGGGAAGAAAATTTTAGGTCTTTTACACCAAAGATGTAAAAGTACGAATACAACAGTAATTTTAATTACTCATAACAAGGCGATAGCACCGATGGCTGATAGAGTTATCGAAGTTAATGATAGTACAGTTAAAAATGTTATATTAAATAAAAATCCTAAGGATATAAAAGAAATCGAGTGGTAATATGAAAAAATCATTGTTTAAAAATTTTTACAGAACAATTTTTAGGTCGTTTCCAAAGTTTTTATCAATTATGTTTATGATTGGACTGGGAGTTATGGTTTTTGTTGGGCTTAAGATAACTCCATATATAATGAGAAGAAGTGTTGATAAGAGTATAAATGACGGAAATTTATATGATTTTAAAATTTCTTCAAGTTTTGGTTTGCTAAAAGAAGATGAAAATATAATTTCAGGTTTGAAAAATTTAAAAACTCTTGAATATGGATACAGTATCGACCTTAAAGATGAGGATAGAAAAGTTGACTTCGTCATTGAAAATAAATCTGAAAAAATCAGTACCGTTAAAATAATTTCAGGAAAAGATATTTCGAATGAAACGGATATTTTATTGGACGAAAGGCTACAATCCACTTACAAAATTGGAGATGAAATAAATTTTAAAAATGTTGAAAAGTTTGGTATTTTTAAAGATGAAGTAAAAAAATTAAAACATAATAAATTTAAAGTTGTAGGCTTTGTTAAAAGTCCGGAAGTTCTAACTTCATTGTTAAGAGGAACTACTGAAAATGGATATTTAGGTATAATTTCTAAAGAAACTTTTGACTTTAGCCATTTTTCACATGCCAAAATTATTTTTTCAGATTTGAATGATTTAAACAAAAATACAAAAAAATTTGATAAAATGAAGAACACTAAGAGGCTCGAATTACAAGAAAGTTTTAAAAACAGACCTCTTGAAGTTTATGAGCTGATTTATTCTCAAAAGAGGGAAACTTTGGATAAGAGCAAGGAAGAAGTTTCAAAAAATAAGATTGACGTTGAAGAAAATGAAAAAAAATTAAAACAAAATTTTGAAAAATTACAAAATGGACAAAATGATATAAGACGTGCTTTTGCAGATTTGAATTATCAAAAAAATCAATTTGTTCTGCAAATAGATGAAAATAGGAAAAAAATATTGGATTCTATTAATGACTTATATAAAAAAGAAAGTACTATTAAAGAAAAAAAGGCAGAATTACTTGAAAAAAATAATTCTTTGATAAAAAGTAAAAATGAATTGGAAAAGCAAAAAGATGAAATACTTTCAAAGATAATTTCTCTAAAAGAGAATTTACGATTACTTGAAGAAAATTTCAAGTCAAAATTCATTGGAGAAAAAGAATATAAAACAAAAAAAGAGGCAATAGAAAAGAATTTATCTTTACTTAATGAAAATTTTTCTAAACTTCAAAAAGGTTTAGAGGAAGTTGAAAAAAATTTGGGAAATCTATCTTCAGGACTAAAAGAGCTGGAAGAAAATTATAAAAAAATATCTTCTGGAATTTCTGATTTAGAAAAAGCAAAAAAAGATTTACAAGAAAAATCTGAAGAGGGTTTAAAAAAATTTGATGAATACTATTTACAATTAGTTCAGAAAAAAGAAGAAATACAAAAGAATAATTTAAAATTAAAAGAGGGCAAAGAAAAAATTGAAGATGCAAAAGATAAAATATCAGATGCAGACTCAAAAATTTCTGAAGGAGATGAAATTTTATCCAAACTCATAGAGCCTACCTATAATATTGAGGACGGTTTTAGTAGCTCAGGAACTTCAAATGTATATTTTGCAAGTAATGGAATCTATGGCGTTTCAAATGTTTTTTCACTATTTTTCTATTTTATTGCACTTTTAGTTTCACTTACTACAATGACCAGAATGGTTGATGAAAATAGGGTACAGATAGGAACTTTAAAGGCTTTGGGTTATAGTAATGTGGATATTGCAAAACAATATTTTTACTACGGATTTTTGGCAAGTGTAATCGGTGGAGGAATAGGTTCAGTTTTAGGATTTAAAATAATTTCTCCGCTTGTTTACGGAGCATATCTAAAAGCCTTTATATTTCCAAAAGTATTTGACAGCTATTATTTAGATATTGTATTTTTGGGAATTTTAATCGCAGTATTTTGTACGGCTTTTGTTTCTTATATAACTTGTATAAAAACTTTGAAAGAAAAAATTTCATCTCTTATGAGAGCAAAGGCTCCAAAGAGTGGGAATACTGTTTTTCTTGAAAGAGTGCCTTATATATGGAAAGAACTTTCTTTCTTGCAAAAGGCAACTTTGAGAAATGTTTTTAGATATAAACTCAGATTGTCAATGACAATTATAGGAGTAATGGGTTGTATGGGACTTTTGGTGCTAGGCTTTGGAATCAAAGATAGCTTGGACGGAGTTTCCGATTTGCAATATGAAAAATATACGAAGTATCATAGTTCTGTTGTTTATAATCCAATGGCACTTTCAAAAGATTTGGATAAATTTAACGAGGATATAAAGTCAAACAAAGATATAAAAGAAAGTTTAGATGTCTCAATGGGTGTTGTAAATATAAAATCCGATAAAAAATTTGATGAAAAGATAGGAGTTTTTACAACAGATAATTTGACAGAGTTTTCAAAATTCTTCGGACTGTATAATGGAAATGAAAAAATTGAAAAGTTAGATGACGGAATTTATATAAATAAAAAATTGTCCGAAAAATTTTCTCTTGTCGTTGGAGATGAAATCTCGTTTATAAGTAATAATAAGGAATATAAAGGAGTAGTTGCAGGAGTTTTTGAAAATCACGTTGGTAATTTCTTTGTGATGAATGAAAGTACTTATGAAAAAACTTTTTTCAAAAGACCTATAAAAAATACTAAATTGTTGATATTGAATGATGGAAGTAAAGAAAATATCGAAAAAGTTATCAATGAAGTTGAAAAGGATTCTGTCGTTATAAAAGCTACTGATATAAATGTATTAAAGAAAATAATTGACGATGCCTCATACAGCGTAAACTCAATCATCTTAGTAATTGTAATCTGTTCAGGATTTTTGTCAATAGTTGTGTTATATAACCTTAGCAATATAAATATTTCTGAAAGAAAAAGGGAAATTGCAACACTAAAAGTTTTAGGATTCTATCCGATAGAAATCGACAAATACATTTACAAAGAAACTTTAATACTAACTGTAATAGGAATTTTTATAGGAATATTTGTTGGACATAGCTTGCATATAAATATAATGGAGCAACTTGCAATGGACTCAATCAGATTTTTCAACAAAGTGAAACTTGTAAGCTACATTTATGCAAGTGTCGTAACATTGTTATTTACATTTGTTGTATATTTTATAGTAAAAATAATCTTAAAGAAAGTTCCGATGATTGAATCACTAAAAGATATTGAGTAGAATATTGGAAGATAATAAGCAAGATAATAAGCAAGATGGAGTGATAATATGAGTGAATATAAACCACCTTACTATTTAACTGAAAATATGTTAAGTTTTGTGGCATCTATTTCAGAAAAATTAGGGAAATTGAATGTGTATAATGGATTGGAATCAAAACCACATTTGAGACGTAATAATAGAATAAAGTCAATACATTCTTCTTTGAAAATAGAGGCAAATTCTTTGTCTATTGGAGAAGTTAAGGATGTGTTAGATGGTAAAATTGTTCTTGGACCTGAAAGAGAAGTTCAAGAAGTGAAAAATGCTTATGATGCTTACGATTTAATATCAGAAATTAGCCCATATAGTATAGATGATTTAAAAAAAGTTCATGGAGTTATGACTAGAAATTTAGAGCTACAAGCTGGAGAATTTAGAAGTAGTGGAGTTGGCGTTTTTAATGGAGATAGTTGTATTTTTATGGCGCCACCATTTAAACAAGTCCCAAATCTTATAAGTGATTTATTTTTATGGATGGATGAAAATAAATTTAAAATTCATCCTCTAATAATGGGAGCTGTTTTTCATTATGAATTTGTTTTTATTCATCCATTTACAGATGGAAATGGACGTATGGCAAGATTGTGGCACACTTTGATTTTATCAAAGTGGAATCAATTATTTGAGTTTGTGCCGATAGAAAGTCAAATTGAAAAATTTCAATCTGGATACTATAAAGCTATATCTGATAGTCATAGTAATGGAAATTCAAATATTTTTATTGAATTTATCTTAGAGCAAATAGACTTTGTATTAGAACTATTATCTAATCAGGTACAAAGAGTTGATTATAATTTATCAGAATATTTAAAAAAGATGTTAGATGTTATGGAGTTTGGAATTCCTTATTCAACTACAAGTATTATGGAAATGTTAGGGCTTAAATCAAGAGAAACTTTTAGAAAAAATTATTTAAATCCGGCAATAAAATTAGGATTGGTAGTTCGTACAATACCTAATAAACCAAACAGTAAAAATCAAATGTATGTAAAAATATAAAAACATTAAAGCAACCAAATTGAAGTGGTTGCTTTTTTTATAGCTTTTCAATTCATATAATTCTTTACAAAAAAAGGTAATTGATATATAATTATCTTGAGATTATATTCATTATTTTAGGAGGAAAAGAAAATGGTTAGATTACGTTTTGCACCAAGTCCAACAGGATATTTACATATAGGAGGACTTAGAACTGCACTTTATAATTATTTATATACTAAACAAAAAGGTGGAAAATTTTTACTTAGAATTGAAGATACAGACAGAACAAGATATGTTGAAGGAGCTATTGAAAATTTAATTCATGAGCTTAAGTGGTCAGGCGTTGAGGCTGACGAAGGAGTTTGCTTAGACGAAAACGATAAGATTACTGAAGTTGGAGAATGTGGTCCTTACATTCAATCTGACAGAGTTGAAAAAGGAATTTATAATAAATATGCAGAAGAACTTATAGAAAAAGGATATGCTTATTATTGTTTCTGTAGTAAGGAAAGACTTGACGATATAAAGAATCAACAAAAAGCTGACGGAAAGATTCCAAGATATGACGGACTTTGCAAGGGAATTAGCATTGAAGATGCTAAAAAGAGAATTGCAAATGGAGAAAGTTATGTAATTAGATTAAAGTTACCTGAAAATAGAGATATAGTTTTTGAAGATGTTATCAAAGGAAAAATCACAATAAATACAAATGATATGGACGACCAAGTTTTAATCAAAGCTGACGGTTTTCCAACTTATCATTTTGCAGTTGTTATTGATGACCATTTAATGGGAATTACTCATATTGTTAGAGGAGATGAATGGATTTCATCAACTCCTAAACATATTTATCTATATGAGGCATTAGGTTTTGAAAAACCGACTTTCGTTCATTTACCAACAGTTTTAAATAAGAGTGGTAAAAAATTATCTAAGAGAAATGACGATGCATCTGTTGAAGATTTCAGATTAAAGGGTTATTTACCTGAGGCACTTATAAATTATCTTGCGCTTGTTGGTTGGAGTCCTGAAAGTAATGAAGAAATTTTATCTTTAGAAGAAATGGTTGAACAATTCTCTTTTGAAAGAGTTTCAAAATCCGGTGGAGTTTTCGATGTTGACAAACTTGATTGGGTTAACGCTCAATACATTAGAAAAATGGAAATTTCAGAACTTGCTAAACTTGTTAAACCATATTTAGTTGATGCAGGTTTTGTTAAGGAAGATGTTTGTGAACAAAGACTTCTTCTTATCACAAAGACTTTCCAAGAATCTATTTCAAGACTTCCACAAATAGTTGAACAATCAAGATTTTTATTTGAAGATGTTGAAGTTGAACAAGATGCTGTGGAAATGAGAAATGTTGCTCATATAGAAATTTTGAAAGAAAAAATCAGAGAAGAATTATCTCAAATTGAAGAAATTGATGATGAAGTTGCTAAAGGCTTTATGAAAAAAATTCAAAAAGCATCAGGATTTAAAGGGAAAGATTTATATATGCCTGTTAGAGCATTGCTTACAGGTCAAGTTCATGGTCCTGAACTTTCAAATATTTTGGAAATTTTAGGTAAAGAAGAGGTTTTAAGAAGATTAGGGTAGGTTTTTATGAAAAATTTTAGAAATTTCGTAAAAAAGTTTTTTGTATTTTCTTTTATACTGATTAGTATCTTAGCGATACCACTTTCAAATGCTTTTGCAGATGATTTTTATGAAAATAAAATAAATGTAAAAATTAATAAAGACGGTAGTGCAGATATTGAAAGTATTATGGATTTCAAGCCAACTAAGGGAACTGAATACTATATTCCGATTGAAAATTTAGGAAAAAGTGAAATTAAAGATTTTAAAGTTTCAGAAATTTTAAATGGAAAAGAAATTCAGTATGAATCACTAGGGTTTGGTTGGAATACAAAAGCAAGTAGAGCACAAAAGGCGAAAAAGTCTGGAGTTGTTAAAACTTCAAATGGTTATGAACTTTGTTTCGGCTTTGGAGAATATAAAAGAAATACTTTTGTTTTAAGATATAAAGTTACAAATTTTGTAAAATTGTTAAATGATTCAGATATGATTTTCTGGAAATTTGTAAATGACAGCTTATCTGCTCCTCCACAAAAAGTTAGCGTTATTATTTCAAAGGAAGACGGAAAATTTGACAATACAAATTCTAAAATTTGGGCTTTTGGTAATAAAGGTAAAATTGAATTTATTGATGGTAAAATAGTTTTTAAAACTTTAGAAGGTCTTAGAAGTTCAAACTATGTAACTATTTTAACTCAGTTAAATAAAGGGGAAATAATTTCCGGAGAAAAAATAAATAAAGACTTTTCATATTATAAAGATATGGCTTTTAATGGCTCACAATATAAAAAAACTACAAAACAAAGTGCCTTCAGTTTTAAAAAATTATATAGATTGTTATATATTTTAGCAATTATACCACTTTTAAGAGGTTCTTTTAAAAGTGAAAGAATTAAAGGTGGATATAAAAAGGGAGATTTTAAAGGAGAATATTATAGAGATATCCCTGAAAAAGAATGGTGGCAATTATCTCACATTTTAAAATGTGCAGGATTTGATGGAGCGGAGTCAATAATTAGAGCATATTTTCTAAAATGGATTCAAGGAAAAGTATTGATACCTATGACTGAGGAAAAAGGCTTTATTTTTAAAAAAGAAGTTTTATCTTTAAAAATCAATAATAAAATAGAGTATGATTTTGAAACAACAGTAGAGAGAAAATTATTTTCTATGGTTGAAAAAGCAGCTAGAGATGATGAAATTCTACAGGAAAATGAATTTACTTCTTATTTAAAAAAGGAAAACAATCAAAGTGCTTTTAAATCTTTACAGGAGTCTATGAAACAAGATTCTTTAAGTTATGCTAGAAAATATGATTTGCTCGAGATGAATGAAAAAGGAAAGTGGACATATAAATATAATGAAAAAGGTAAGAAATTTACTGAACATCTTATAAAATATTATAATTATTTAAAAGATTTTTCATTATTAAGCGAAAGAGAAGTTTCAGAAATAAAAGTTTGGAAAGATTTATTAATTTATGCGACACTTTTTGATGTTGCAGAGGAAGTTCAAAAACAATTAAAGAAATTATCTCCGGAATTTTTAGAAAAGTATGATGTAGATGTGAATTCATTGCATACAGCTATGCTTTATTCCCATGTATTCTCCAATAATTTCTTGGATGCTTATTCAACTGCTGTTGCAAGTTCATCAAGTGGTGGAGGAGGTTTCTCCAGCAGAGGTGGAGGTAGAGGCTCTTTCGGCGGGGGTTCCGGAGGAGGAACTAGATAATTGGATATTAATTTAACATATTTCCATTTTGATAAATCTAAAGTGGTAAATATGATGAAATAAATATTCTTTTACACAAGAATCGTAAATTCATATTTATTTTAACATAATAGAATATATATTTTGAAAGGAGAAAAATTATGACAGCATTATATGTAATTCTCGCACTAGTAGTTCTTTTAGTACTTTGGGTTATAGCAGGATATAATAAACTTATAAGACTAAGAGAAATGGTAAAAAATGCAATGGGACAAATTGCAGCAAATGTTGAATCAAGATGGGACGCTTTAAAATCTTTGATTGATGCAACTAAAAAGTATTCTGAACATGAATCAGAAACATTGAAAAATGTAATTGCACAAAGAGGTGGCGTAAACAGTAACAGTACAGTAAAAGATATTGAGGCTGATAACAATATGTTTACACAAGCACTTTCTAGACTTGCAGTAGTTGTTGAATCATATCCGGAATTAAAAGCTAATACATTGTATTTAAATACAATGGATAAAATTGACTCTTATGAACAAGATGTTAAAAATTCAAGAATGGTTTACAACGATACCGTTACTAAATTTAACAGAACAATGTTAGTATTCCCATTGGTTTTAATTTCAAGAATGATGGGCTTTACTGAATACGAATATTTCAAAAATACAGAAACAAAAACAAATCCACCAAGTTGGGATTAGTAAAAGGCACTCGAAAGAGTGCTTTTTTGTTATGAAATAACAAGGTTCTAAGTTATCCACTCGATGCAAAGCATCGTGTAAGGGTGTTTATTGTGTAAAAAATTGTAATGTGTTAAAATCTAATTTAGATAGAGTAAAGAGGTATTTATGAAAAATTTTAGAAAATTTGTATTTTTTATTTTTATATTTGTTGAGATTTTATTAATGCCACTTTCAACCAACTTTTTTTGTGGAAATTTTTATAATTGAAATAAATTTTCAAACTAAAAAGGAAATTTGTGTAAAAAATTATAATCTGTAATTATAAAATGTTGAAAAATTAATATTTTATCAAGTGAAAAATATTTTTATAAAAATAAGTAATAATAATTGATATTATTTAAAAAATATGGTAATATATATAAGGAGAGAAAAATAAATATTCTTCAAGAAAAATTTAGGAGGAAAAGTATGAAAAAGAAATTTATGTTATTACTTGCGTTAGTGCTTTCGGTAGGAGTTTTGGGAGCTTGTACAAAGAAAGCTGACGATAAAATGAAAAAGGAAGAAAAGAAAACTGAGCAAAAGGCTGAAAAGAAAAAAGTTATTGCTACAAGTACAATGCTTACAGACTTGGTAAAGCAAATAGGTGGAGATAATTTTGAAGTTGAAGGAATGATGAAAGCGGGGGTTGACCCTCATTTATACAAACCGACTGCTGGAGATGTTGAAAAACTTGAAAAGGCTGATGTTGTTGTTGTAAACGGATTACATTTGGAAGGTCAAATGGGAGAAGTTTTACAAGGTCTGGAAAAACAAAATAAAAATGTTGTAACTGCCGCTAACAATATTCCAAAAGAAGATTTACTTCCTTGGGAAGAAGAAGGTGCAGGTCCAAACGACCCTCATATGTGGTTCAGTATTAAAAATTGGAAAGTTGCCGCAAAGAATGTTGCTGAAGGTTTAAAGAAAACTGATAGCTCAAAATCTGCTGAGATTGATAAAAATCTTGCAAAATATGAAAAAGAACTTGATGAACTTTCTGCTTATATAAATAAAAAAGTTAAAGAGTTACCGGAAAATCAAAGAGTTTTAGTTACTGCTCATGACGCTTTTAACTATTTTGCAAAGGAATTCGGTTTTAGAGTAGAAGCAATTCAAGGAATTAGTACAGAATCAGAAGCAAGTGCAGCTGATATAAAGAAACTTTCAGATTTTTTAGTTAAAACAAAAATAAAAGCTGTTTTTGTTGAATCTTCAGTTCCTAAGAAAACAATTGAATCTTTAGTTGAATCTTGTAAAGCTAAAGGTCATAATGTAAAAATAGGTGGAGAATTATATTCTGACTCATTGGGAGATGATAATACAAAAGAAAATACTTATATCTCAATGTATAAATACAATATTGACACAATAGTTGACGCTTTAAAATAAACTTTTAAAAAGAATCTCCTAACTATATACTTATTGTAGTGGGAGATTTTTGTATTTTGGAGGAAAAAATGAACGATATAGCTGTAAAGGTTGAAGATTTAACTATTGCCTACTATTCAAAGCCGGTTGTTTGGGACGTTGATTTGGATATTAAAAAAGGCAAACTTACTGCGATTTTAGGTCCGAATGGTGCCGGTAAATCGACTTTGTTAAAGGCGATGTTAAATTTGATTCCTATTTCATCAGGAAAAATTTTATTTTTCGATAAAACTTATAAGGAATTTAGAAAAAATATTTCCTATGTACCACAGAGTGAGTCTGTGGATTGGGACTTTCCAACTGATGTACTGGACGTTGTTATGATGGGAACTTATGGGAAACTCGGTTGGATAAAAAGAGCCGGAAAGAAAGAGAAAGAATTATCTTTAGAGGCTTTAAAAAAACTTGGTATGGAAGAATATGTTGACAGACAAATAAGCGACCTTTCAGGAGGACAACAACAAAGAGTTTTCTTGTCAAGAGCATTGGTTCAAGACAGCGAAATTTATTTTCTTGACGAGCCTTTAAAGGGTGTTGATGCCAAGACTGAAAAAGAAATTATGAGAATTTTAAAAGAGCTTAGAGATTCAGGAAAGACTATCGTAGTTGTTCATCACGATTTGCGAACAGTTGAAGAATATTTTGATGATGTTGTACTTTTAAATAAATTAGTTGTTGCATCAGGCTCAGTCAAGGACGTTTTTATAGAAGAAAATATAAATAAGGCTTACAGGGTGTAGATATGAATGGAATTTTAGATTTACTTACGGACTATACTTTTTTGATGATTACAATAGGCTCCGGACTTTTGGGACTTTTAAGTGGAGTTATGGGAGTTTATGTTACGGTAAAGAAACAAGGGCTTATTTGTGATGCAATTAGCCATTCAACACTTCCGGGAGTTTGTATTGCCTTTATGGTGCTTGGAATTAAAAATTTAGAATTTTTACTTTTAGGAGCATTTATTGCTGGAGTTGTATCAGCACTTCTTATTTTTGGAATAGATTTGAAGTCAAAAGTAAAGTTTGATAGTGCATTGGCAATAGTTTTGTCAACATTTTTTGGACTTGGTGTTGTACTGCTTGCACTTATTCAAAGAAAAGCAAATACAAATCAAGCAGGTCTCGATAAATTCATATTCGGTCAAGCTGCTGCATTTTTAAAAAAGGATATTTATTTTTTAATCGGAATAATTATTTTAGTTTTATTTGTAATTTTATTATTCTGGAAAGAGTTGAAGTTATATTCATTCGACCCTGAATTTGCACAAACAAAAGGCTTTTCGATAAATATAATGACTGGAATTTTAATAGTTTTACTCGTTATTTCCATTGTAATGGGAATTCAATCAGTTGGAGTAATTCTTATGAGTACAATGCTTATTGCACCACCGGTTGCAGCAAGACAATGGACTGACAAATTTAATATTATGATGATTTTATCAGGAATTTTCGGTGCGTTTTCAGGAATAGTCGGCTCATTTATAAGTATGTACTACAAAGGCTTGTCAACCGGACCTGTCATAACGATAGTTGCAAGTATAATTGTATTTTTAAGTATATTATTTTCACCAAAAAAAGGGATTTTGTTTGTTAAAAAGAGAACAATGCAAGGAGGGACTAAATGCGACAATTAGAAATTTTAATAGCTGTTAGTTTAGTTTCAGCTGCCTGCTCATTGCTTGGACCATTTTTGATTCTTAGAAAAATGTCAATGATGATAGATTCCATAACACATACAATTTTGCTTGGAATTGTAATTGCATTTTTCATTACAAAAGATTTAACAAGTCCTTTATTGATTGTTGGAGCAGGACTTGTTGGAATACTTACTGTATTTTTAACGGAACTCATAAACCAAAAGACAGCTTTACACGAAGATGCATCAATCGGACTTGTATTTCCTTTTTTATTTAGTATTGCGATAATAATAATTTCAAAATTTTTAAGAGGAGTACATTTGTGTATTGACTCCGTTTTGGTCGGAGAAGTTGCTTTTTCTGTAATTCCAAGAATAGAATTTTTTGGATATGAGGGCTCAAAAGTTATTTTTGTTATGGCAGTAATATTTTTAATAGATTTAATTTTTATTGGAGTTTTCTTTAAAGAATTAAAAATTTCTACATTCGATAAAAATTTGAGTTTGATTTCAGGCTTTGCACCTGCTGTTATCTATTACGCTTTAATGAGTTTAGTTTCAATTACAACAGTTGGCGCTTTTAACGCCGTTGGTTCAATTCTTGTAATTTCATATATGGTTGTGCCGTCTGCTTGTGCATATCTTTTGACTCACGATTTAAAGAAGATGATAGTTATAAGTGTATTTGTCGGAGTTTTAAGTAGTGTGTTGGGATTTTACTGTGCATATATTTACGACCTTTCAATCGCCGGAACAATAGCCGTTGTAAATGGAATAATCTTTTTCTTGGTATTCATATTTGAGCCGAGAAACGGAATTATAAGAAAGATTGTAAATGAAAGTAGAAAAAGAACTGAATTTGCAGAGGTTACAATGCTATTGCATATTATAAATCACGAAAATACAGAGAATGAAAAAGTTGAATGTAATATTTCAAAAATAAATGAGCATTTGTGTTATGCAAAAAATAAATTTGAAAAAGTTTTAAAGAGTATTATAAATAAAAAACTTGCCTATATAGATAATGACATTATAAAAGTTACAGATATGGGCAGAGAAAAAACCTTGAATAAATTTGATGAATGGATGAAGTAAAATAGAGATAGAATAAACTTTTGATTATCATTTATCTTTATTTAAATTTGCAAAGCAATTATTTCGAAAAATTAATAAAAAATTAAAAGAGAGACAATTTTTCATAAAAAATCTCTCTTTTTTTGTACTCTTGGTATCACATCATTTACAAATGTACAATTATAAATAATTTAAATGATTTTGCATTTATAGTATAATAAATATAATTTCGCTATTTCTGTGCGAAATAATATTTATTTCACCATATTCACCTTTGAAAAAATATCTAAACAGGAAATATGGTATAATAATGGTATAAAATTTTTATTTAATTAAATAAAAATTATTATAGCAAGAAAGTGTAGGAAATAAAGTGAAAGAGGAAGATATAGGTATTAAGTATTGTAGAAATTTTATTGAAAATAAAAACAATTATATTAAATATTTAGGTATTTCAGAAAAAGGACAATACATTTTTATAGAAGAAAATAAATATGTATATAAAATAGATTATGATTATAATTTAGATATTGTAGAAATAAAAAAAATAAAAATTGATAATCAAGTTGATTATTATGTTGAGTCAAAAAATGGTGCATATTATTATTCTAAAAGCGATAATTCAATATATAAATATGAAGAACAATTAAAGAAAAGATGCTTAAGAAAAAGTTTTTATAGCTTAGAAAGTGATGAAAAGTTAATACATTTAAAAGTAGTAAATAATAATATTATATTTTCTACTACAAAATTAAGATTAGTTTTTTTGAGTTTAGAAACTTTTAATGTTGATAAAATAATATATCTTGATAAAAATTTTTTTATAGAACCTTTTTGGTTTGAAATTTTAGATGAAAGAATATTGCTAGTTGATGCATCTGCGAATTGTGTACATGAAATTAGTTTTAGTGGTGAAATTTTGTGGACATATGGTAAATATGATGATCCAGGATATGAAAATAATAGATTGTTTATACCTGTTTCTGCCATGAAATATAAAAACGAATATATAATTTCAGAACAAAGAGGTCATAGGATTATAAGTGTTTCTAAAAATAAAGAGATTTTAAAAATATATGGTAATACATCTAAAGTCGGTAATTTAAAATATGGCTTTTGGGCTCCGTCTATAATGGGATATTATGGAGATAAAATTTTAATTGCTCAATGTAAAGGTTCGAATCTTAATATTATTTTATTAAATACAAAAACTGGGAAAACTAAATCAGTTTATGGTAATTCCATAATAGAATCTTCTATTTTTAATTTTCCTAGAGTGATAGCATGGTCAAAAAAATATAAACTATTAGCTATAGCCGATAGTGGAAATAATGAGATAAAAATAATGAAAAATAATAAAGTATTAACAGTATTAACTAAATTTAATGGGAAGGGTCTTCAATTTCCAAGATATGTTAGTTGGAATGATGAAAAATTATTGATTACAGATAGTAAAAATCGTAGATTAATATATTATGATTACCAATTAAAAGAATATATTGAGTTTAGTTCTGAATTGTTTAATAATAATTTTGATAAAAAGGACTGGTTACAATCAGCTATTTTAAAAGATAATTATTTATTAGTATCATCTTCAAACAAATTTGTGGTATATTCAATTGAAAATTATAATTTAATATTTGATAGTTCTTTAGTAAATTATAAATTTAAGGATATACATAGTGTGAGTTTTTCTTCTTTAACTAAATTTTTAGTTGCTGATACCGGTAATAATTCTGTTGTTGAAGTAAATATAGATAAAAGTTTTAAAGTTATAAAAAATGTAAATTTAAATGGGCATCATATTAAGTTAAAAAAGCCTAGATATTTTTGTAAAGAATTTAATAAGTATCTAATTGTAGATAGCGGTAATTCTAAGATTTATATTATTGATAATATTAATGATATGAATGTATTATCTTGTATTGGTGAAAAAAGAGGTTTAGGTTATAAAAGATTTTCATTGCCAAGATGTGCTTGTTTTAAAGATGATAAAAATATATTTATATCCGATACTGATAATCATAGAATAGTTTTAAGAAATATATAGTTAACTTATTTGTTGTTTTAATTATACAGGATATTCTCTTTTTTGTTTGTTTCGTTTTTGTTATGTTTTAAATATTTAAACAATAGTTTATATTTTTACTTTTATATATATCAATGTTGTTAAAAGAAAATTATTTTGTTAAAACATTAAAAATGTATAGATTTTTTTATAAAAATTTAGTATAATCAGTTTAGATTGTTTATACAATTAAAAATATAATATTTTTCATTAGGAGGATTTTATGAGAAAAAAATTTTTAGCACTTATGCTATCTGCATTAATGATTGGTGCTACTGCTTGTGGAGCAAAGACAGAAAAAAAAGATGAAGTAAGTAACAATATGAAATCAAATGAAGAAGTTACAGGTAAGGTAAGAATCTATACTTCAATGTATGAAGATATAATAGATAATATGAAACCTGCTCTTAAAAAGAAATTCCCTAAGTGTGAAGTTGAATTTTTCCAAGGTGGAACAGGTACTTTACAAACAAAAGTTGCAGGGGAAATTGAGGCCGGAAAACTTGCTTGTGATATAATAATGGTTGCAGAACCATCTTATGCTTATGAGTTAAAGGAAAAGAAGATTTTACATAAATTTGATATCGAAAACAAGGATAAATTAGCTTTCGAATATGATAAAGAAGGTTATTGGTATCCTGTTAGAATTTCTAATATGGTATTAGCTTATAATCCTGAAAAAACTAAGAAGGAAGACATTGCTCAAAGTTTTAAAGAATTTGCAGAAAAAGAAACATTGGCAGGAAAAATATCAATGTCAGACCCATTAAAATCAGGTACAGCTCTTGCAGCAGTTAGTGGATTGAAGGACAAATATAATGAAGAATATTTTACAAAATTAGCTAATAAAAAAGTTGCTGTTGAGGCTGGAAGTGTAGCTTTAGCTAAACTTGAAACAGGAGAAATGGATGAACTTATGATTCTTGAAGAGTCAGTTCTTAAGAAGAGAGAAGAAGAAAAATCACCTCTTGAAGTTATTTATCCTAAAGACGGAACAATTGTAGTTCCTTCACCAATTATGGTTATAGATGAAAAATTAACTGAAAATAAAAATACAAAAGCAGCTGAGGCCATTTCAAAATGGTTCTTATCAGAAGAAGGTCAAAAATATATAGTTAAGGGCTGGATGCACTCTGTATTAAAAGATTTCTCTGAAATTCCTTATGATGCAATCAAAACTTCTGAAATAACTGGAAATAGTATAAAAGTTAAATGGGAACAATTAGTTAAAGATAGAGATGGCTTAAGAAAAATGTTTACTGATACAATCGGTAAAAAATAAATTCACAGAATAATTTGAAATTATTGTTTCAAAATAAAAAAATATAACGGGGGGAGGAAACTCCCTCTTGTTAATGAAAGGTTATTTTATGCAAAAGACAGAAAGAAAATTTAAATTAGATATAAAGTGGATAATAATGTTGTCGATAGTTGCGCTTTTAATTGTTTTTGAAGTTTTTCCACTTTTGTATCTTTTTGTTAAGTCCGTATTTCCAAATGGAAGTTTTACTCTTGAAGCTTTCAAAAGAGTATATAGCTATGATGCAAACTTTATAGCTGTAAAAAATACTATTGTAACGGCAGTTGCAACAACTTTTTTTGGAATGTTAATAGCTTTTCCTCTTGCATTTTTAGTAGGAAGAACTAATTTATACGGAAAAAAAATATTTAGAACTATGTTTGTTATTACATATATGGTTCCTCCTTATGTAGGAGCAATGGCTTGGCTTAGACTTTTAAATCCAAGGGTTGGAACTTTGAATATGCTTATTCAAAAAGTATTTGGGCTTAGTCAACCAATTTTTAATATTTATAGTGTATGGGGAATGATTTGGGTTCTTACTTGTTTTTATTATCCTTATGCCTTTATAACAATTTCTCGTGCAATGGAAAAAATGGATCCTTCTCTTGAAGAGGCTGCTAGAATTTCAGGTGCAAGTCCTTTAAAGACTTTATTTACAGTTACAATTCCAATGATGACACCAAGTTTAATTGCTGCAGGACTTTTAGTTTTTGTAACAGCTGCATCCTGTTACGGTATTCCTTCAATAATAGGAGCTCCAGGACAGATTCATACAGTTACAACCAGAATAATTGAGTTTGTTCATATAGGAAACGAAGAGGGCATAATTGATGCTACAACTCTAGCAGTATTTTTGATGATAATTGCAAATGTAGTTTTGTATTTTTCAACATTTGTACTAGGAAAAAAACAATTTATAACTATGAGCGGAAAATCTACAAGACCTGTAATAGTTGATTTAGGAAAATGGAGAACTCCTCTTACAGTATTAGTTTCTATTTTTGCTTTTGTTGTAGTAATAGTTCCTTTTATAACCGTAGCTCTTACGTCTGTAACTGTTAATATGGGTAAATCATTGTCTTTATCAAATATTTCATTTAAGTTTTGGAAACAAATGCTTGCAAGAGATAGCATATTAAGTTCGACAATAAACAGTTTAGTTGCTGCTTGTGCTGCTGCATTTTTAGGAATAATAATTTCTTGTATGATGGCTTATTTGCTTGAAAGAACAAAAGTAAAGGGAAGAAAAATACCTGACTTTTTGATTACTGTAGGTTCAGGAACTCCAAGTATTGCAATAGCTCTTGCCCTTATAATGACAATGAGTGGTAAATTTGGAATAAATATTTATAATACAATTTATATTATGATAATCGCATATATGATTAAGTATATGTTAATGGGAATGAGGACTGTAGTTTCAGGAATGAGTCAGGTGCATCCTTCTCTAGAAGAGGCATCTCAGATTTCAGGAGCAGGTTGGCTTAGAATGATTAAAGATGTTACAGCTCCTTTAATAATGCCGTCAATAGTTGCAGGTATATTTTTAATCTTTATGCCTTGTTTTTATGAACTTACTATGAGTACATTGTTGTATTCATCTCATACAAAGACTATCGGTTTTGAACTTTATAATTATCAAACTTATCATAGTCAACAGATAGCCAGTGTACTTGCTACTGCGATTTTGATTTTTGTATTATTAGTAAATTGGATTTTAAATAAACTTACAAAAGGTAAGTTTTCAATTTAGGAGGAAAAATGTCAACAATTACAATAAAAGAAATAAGTAAAGCTTTTGGAAATGTAGAAGTTTTAAAACCTTTTACAGAAACTTTCAAAGATGGTGAATTTATAACTTTGCTTGGTCCGTCAGGTTGTGGAAAAACAACAATGTTAAGACTTATAGCAGGCTTTGAAAAACCTACAAGTGGAGAAATACTAATAGGAGATAATGTTGTTTCCGGAGGAAAAACTTTTGTTCCTCCTGAAAAAAGAGATATAGGAATGGTGTTTCAATCTTATGCTGTTTGGCCTCATATGAATGTTTTTGACAATGTTGCCTATCCTTTAAAAATATCAGGTGTTAAAAAACAAGAAATAAAAGAAAGAGTTGAAAAAGTTTTAGATATAGTTCATTTATCTCAATATAAAGATAGAATACCGTCAGAGCTTTCAGGTGGACAACAACAAAGGGTTGCTCTTGGACGTGCTTTAATTGGAAAGCCTAAGTTACTTTTACTTGACGAACCTCTTTCAAACTTAGATGCAAAACTTAGAGAAGAGATGCGTTTTGAAATAAAAGAGATACAAAAAAGACTTGGAATTACAGTTGTTTATGTAACTCACGACCAAATAGAGGCTATGACAATGAGCGACAGAATAATTTTGATAAATAAAGGAGTTGTTCAACAAATTGGAACTCCTGAAGAAATTTATAGAAATCCTGCAAATCCTTTTGTTGCAAATTTTGTCGGTCGTGTTAATTTTATTAAGGGAATTTCAAAAGATGGATATGTTGAAATTTCAAATACTGGAAAAAAATTAGCTTACGATGGAGATAAAAAGGGCAATGTTATAATTGCAATAAGACCTGAGGCTTTAAGAATAGACGAAAAAGACGGAACAATTGATGCAAAACTTGTAAGTCAATTTTATCTTGGTGATGTAAATGACTGTAAAGTTGATTTGGGAAATGAAAATATAGTTAGAGTTATCGACCATGTTGAAACTTACGGAATGTTTGAAGAAAATTCAAATATAAAACTTAGAATTAAAAACTTCATGGTATTTGACGATGACGGAAAAGATTACACAAAGATAATAACATAAAAATTAATTTTAAAGCTATTGAATTTTTCAATAGCTTTTTTATGTTTTATAGTCATATTGATTTTTGTGATTTAATGTGATACAATAAAATGAAAGGGTGTGAAATGTATGGAAACTGTAAGATTATACACAAGACAAGACATTCGTTCTTTAAGAGAAATTGAAGAAAAAGGATACTTTACAAACAAAATTTCTTATGTTAGAGAAAATTTTGGCGTGATTTCTGATTATATTTTAAGTTGTTATAACTACTTTGTAACAGAGGCATCAAAAAGAGTTCCTAAACCAAAAGAAGTTGAAATGCCTGTTTGGTGCGGAGTCAGCAATAAAAACTGTATGCCACCGATTGAAAATAGCATTTTATATGTATTGGATGTTCCAAAAGATGAGATAATTTATTTTGACGGAGTTAAATGGGATTATGTACTCAATCATCATTATATTCCATTAGATGAAGAAGATGATAAAAAGTACAATGAACGACTAAAGAAAAAGGGAATAGATAACGGTTTTGAATTTTTTGAAGGCAAGTATAGAAATTTTTATCCCGAAGAAAAAAGAATTGTAATAGATAGTTGGAGTAGAATATTCGACATTGATGAATGGGATATTTACAGAGTTCAAGCAAATATATGGCAGATAAAAAAAGAATGGATTTTTGCTATGGTAAAAAAAGGAGAAGTAATTCCTTAATTTTAACTATTAATTTAATAAATATTTATTTAAAAGCTATTGACGTATTTTTATTTGTTTAGTATAATTTAGATAATTAATAATATTTTTCAAAAATACATGAAGATTTATATAATTTACATAAAATTTAGAAGGAGGATATTATGAAAAAATTTTTTAAAAAGTTAATTTTGATTTTGCCTGTTTTCGTTGCTCTTTCAGGTTGTGCTAAGAGTTCTAATGTTAATGAAGACAATACAAAAGCACAAAAGCATATTGTTAGAAAAGCAAGTAAAGAAGTTCAAGAAGTTTGTGGATATTATTATGCTTCTGATTCGCAAATTGTTATAGATAATGGAGAATATTATGGAGTACCTTGTTTGTATTACAAAGCTAAGCCGATAGACTTTGATAATTGTTCAAAAGAATCTGTTAGAAAACTTCGTGGTGATTTTACGGATGACGGAAATTTTTTAGAACCGAAAGTTTTTGAAGAAGGTGGAAAAAAGTATTTAACAGCTGATTTCTTCCCTGAAAGAAAATTTTGGATAAAAGATGAAAAGACAATAGTCGATACTGAAACAAATACAGAATATATAAAAGGCGAGCCTAAATAGAAAAATTAAAAAGTTGAGAAATTTAATGTTCTTAACTTTTTTAGTTGTAATATGATTTATTTGCAAAAAAAATTATAAATTTAACTCATTTAACTTAAATAATTAAATATAAAGGATTGTGAATTGATTATGTTGTTATTGTATAGAATAATGCTTTTAATCTGTGGTTTATATAATATAATTATGGGGGTTTTATACTTGAATAATAAATGTCAAAAAAAGATAATTCCTTACTATAAGATTGATGATATTTCAGAAGATTTAAAAAATGATTTAATGAAAAAATTTGGTAAATTGTGTTTGTTTTTCGGAATTATTTTATTGACGATACCATTACTATTGAATACTGTTAGAAAGATGATAGTTTTTTGTATTATTATGGTAACTGTATTATTAATTTTAAAGATTAAGTTATTAGATTATAGAAAATCCATATTAAAAGAATAAATATTAATTGTATTAAAAATTTTTAAATTATATGTATTAATGTTAAAAAGACTTGAAAATAAAAAAATTCAAGTTTTTTTTACATTTGGGTCTAAAAATGCTATAATTTTATATATAAGTTTATTGGATAAGATTTTAACAGAAATTTCGTTGATTAAAATAAAGACGGAAATAATGTTCTAATCTCATTTACAAGGATAAATAATAAAATTTTAATAGGAGATTTTTATGGTTACTAAGGAAGAGGTAAAGAAAATTTATTATCTTGCAAACTTGAATGTAAAGGAAGAAGAACTTTCTAGCATTGCTAAAAAGTTTGATGATGTTCTTGTTTTTGCAAATGAAATTATGGAACTTGATACTTCAAGTTGTAGTGGTCTTGAAATAGTTGTTGAGCACAACAGTCCTTTGAGAGAAGATGTTGTGGAGGAAAGTATTTCTAGGGAAGATGCACTTTTAAATGCTAGTGATAAAGAGTATGGATATTTTAGATTGCAAAGGGTTGTGAAATAATGGATATTTTAAGTATAAGAGAAGATTTTATTAGTGGTAAGGTGGATTTGGTTTCATTTTATACTGATGTTATAAAAAGAATTGAAGATAAAAAGGATTTGAATATTTTTCTTGATTTTTCTAAAGAAAAAGTTATGGAAAGAGTTAATTTTTTAAATGAAAAATTAAAAAATGGCGAAAAATTAGGCTCACTTTTTGGTATTTCTATTTCAATTAAGGACAATATCTTAGTTAAGGGTTATAAAAATACTTGTGGCTCAAAAATTTTAGAAAATTTTTCTCCGATTTTTAATGCTACAATTATTGACAGACTTTTAGAAGAAGATGCTGTTATTTTAGGTAAAGTAAATATGGATGAATTTGCTATGGGTGGTTCAGGAGAAACTTCATATTTTGGCACAACAAAAAATCCACTTGATGAAAGTTTAATTCCAGGTGGTTCATCTTCCGGGTCTGCAAGTAGTGTAAGTGCCGATCTTGCTATGATTAGTTTGGGTTCAGATACTGGTGGCTCTGTTAGAAATCCTGCATCTTTTTGCGCCTGTGTTGGATATAAACCAACTTATGGTATGATTTCAAGATATGGTGTTGTTTCTATGGCTAGTAGTTTAGACCAAGTTGGAATTTTATCAAATGATGTTAAGTCAATTTTACCTATTATAAATGTAATTGGCGGTTTTGATGAAATGGACGCTGTTACTATGAGAGATGCTGTAAATTTCAAAGAAGATAGTGAATTTTCATTAAATGGAATTAAGATTGCGACAGTTTCTAATTTGGAACAATACGAACTTGATGAAGTTGTTTTAAATGATTATAAAAAGGCGATTGAAAATTTAAAAAATCAAGGTGCGATAATCGAAGAAGTAGATTTTAAATATATTAAACATTCTACAAATGTATATAATGTTGTTATGAGTTCTGAAGTTTCAAGTAATATGTCAAGATTTGACGGTATTAGATATGGATACAGAACTGAAAATTATGAATCAACTAGAGAGCTTTTCACAAATACAAGAAGTGAAGGTTTTGGGGAAGAAGTTAAGAGAAGAATTGCAATGGGAACTTTCTACCTTGCAAGCTCAAACAATCAAGCACTTTACAAAAAAGGCTTGGAAGTTAGAGAGTTGATAAGTAAGGAAGTAAACGAAGTGCTTTCAAATTATGATTTTATCTTAACTCCGACTACAACTTGCCTTCCAAGAAAAATTGGAGATGAAAAGGAGAATGCTTTAAGTGCTTATGCAGGAGATACTTTTAATGTTCCTGTAAACTTTGCCGGACTTCCTGCTATTTCTGTGCCTTTAAATCTTAAAAAAATTGGTGGAAGTGTTCAATTTATAGGTAAGAGATTTGATGATGAAAAACTTTTAAATCTTGCAATGAATTTTGAAAGGGGGCTTTAATATGAGTTTAAAAACTATAATAGGACTTGAAATTCATGTTGAGTTACAAACTGAAACAAAAATGTTCTGTGGTTGTAAAAATGAATATGGTTGTCCTCCAAATACGAATGTTTGTCCAACTTGTTTAGGACATCCGGGAACTCTTCCGAGAATAAATAAAAGAGCGATTGAATATGCGATAATGGCAGGTAATGCTTTTAATTGTGAAATTTCAATGGATATGAAAATGGATAGAAAAAAATATTTTTATCCCGACTTGGTTAAGGGTTATCAAATTACTCAAGAGAGAACTCCGATTTGTAAAAATGGTTATATAGAAATTGAAACTGAAAATGGAGTAAAAAAAGTAAGATTACAAAGAATACACATAGAAGAAGATACGGGAAAATCAATCCACAACGAAAGTGGACATACTCTTATGGACTACAACAGAGCTGGTGTTCCACTAATAGAAATTGTATCTGAGCCTGATATGAATAGTCCTGAAGAAGCTATTGCATTTTTGACAAATCTAAAGGAAACTATAAAATACCTTGGAATTTCAGATGTAAAAATGGAAGAAGGCTCACTTCGTTGTGATGTAAACTTGAATGTTGTTGATGAAGAAACAGGTTTTAAAACAAAAATTACAGAAATTAAAAATCTAAACTCATTCAAAGCTGCACTTCGTGCAATGGAGCATGAACAAAAAAGACATATAGAAAATGTTAAAAATAATATTATTGGCGAAAAAGAAACTAGACGTTGGGACGAGGCAAAACTTGAAACTATAATTATGCGTCATAAAGAAGAGGGGAATGATTATAGATTTAGTGTTGAGCCTGACATTCCTTATATAACTCTTGAAGAAAGTTTTGTTGAAAGCATTAAGGAAAAGATGCCTGAACTTCCAAGAAATAAGAAAAATAGATTTTTAGCTGAATACAAACTTTCAGAATATGATGCAAATGTATTAACTCAAAATAAATATTTGTCTGAATATTTTGAAAAAGTTGTAAAAAAGGTTGATGATGAAACTCTTGTTTCAAATTGGCTTTTATCTGATGTTTTAAGAAGAGTTAAAGATTTGGAAATTGAATTTGAGGAAATTCCTTTGAATATAGAATCTTTTGCCAGTCTTTTAAAATTGGTTAAAGAAAATAAGATTAATGCAAATGTAGGAAAAAAACTTCTTAGAGAATTGTTTGAAGAGGGAGATTTTGACCCACTTAAAGTTGTTGAAGAAAGAGGACTTATCCAAATTTCTGACGATAGTGCATTGATTAAAATCGTTGAAGAAGTTTTAAGCAACAATCCGTCTTCAATAGAGGACTATAAAAACGGAAAAGACAGAGCTTTAGGTTTCTTAATGGGACAATGTATGAAGGCGTCAAAAGGTAAAGGAAATCCACAAAAGTTTAATGAATTGATTTTAGAAAGGTTAGTTTAATGAAAAAAGTAGCTTTATCTACGGACAATAAAAACAAAGTTAAAGAGATATTTGCGATTTTAAGCAAATATGACTTTGAAATTGTAACAAAATCAGAACTTGGTGTAACAGAAGAATTTGAAGAAATTTATGATACACTTGAAGGAAATTCAAAATTAAAGGCTGAAAAGTTGAGAGAATATTGTTCCTTTGCTGTTTTAGCTGATGATACAGGACTTTTTGTAAATGCTTTAAATGGAGAGCCTGGAGTTTTATCTGCAAGATATGCAGGAGAACATGGAAATAGTGAAGCAAATAGAAAAAAACTTTTAAAAAATCTTGAAGGAAAGTCGGATAGAAGTGCATATTTTAAAACTGTTATCGTCTTTGTTGACGAAAATGGAGATGAATATGTAGCAAAAGGAATTTTAAAAGGAACTATTTCAACAGAAGAACGTGGCGAAAATGGTTTTGGATATGATAAAATTTTCATTCCTGAAAATATGGATAAAACTTTAGCAGAAATTGGAGCAGAAGAAAAAAATAAATTTAGCCACAGAAAAAGAGCCTTAGAAGATTTGAAAAATATTTTAGGTGATAGATATGATAGTAGCAGTTGTTAGTGATACCCATGGAATCGTACTTCCGGTTGCATACAGTTTGCAAAGAAATAAAGTTGACATCGTCCTTCATCTTGGAGATGATGTGGATGATTCAAGGAAAATTGAACAAATTACAGGAATGGAAGTTTATGCAGTTCGTGGGAATAATGATATAAACGAAAATGACACGCCCGAAGATTTAGTTTTAGAAATTAGAAGAAAGAAATTCTTTTTAACTCATGGACACAATTATGATGTTGATAACGGAATAGAAAAAATAGTTGAAAAAGCTAAAGAATTAGGGGCTGACTATGCACTTTTTGGACATACTCATGTTCATTTAAGAGAAAGAATTGACGGAATAACAATTTTAAATCCTGGTAGTACAACACTTCCAAGACATGGAGATACAAAGGGATATTATATCGTAAACTTAATTGAAAAAAGTGTAAATAGAATTAATTTAAAATAATCGGCGTAATAACCGACCTTTTGGTCGGTTATTAGCTGATTTTTTTCTATGGAGGACTATGAAGGTAAGAAAAATGGGTATCGTATCTTTAAGATGTATTATTCCTTTTGGAATAAACGCAAAAGCAGATATTGAAAGGCAAATTATAGAATTTAAAGAATAAAGATATGAAAAAAAGTGTTGAAAAGAAAAGAGATAGAGAGAAAAAAGTAATAACTGAAATGGTAAAACTCTATTGCAAGAAAAATCATAAAAATGGAGAATTATGTGATGAATGCAATGAGGTTTTAAATTATTCTATAAAAAGAATTGATCATTGTAAATTTATGGAGACAAAAACTTTTTGTTCAAATTGTAAATCTCCCTGTTATAATATGGAAATGAAAGAAAAAGTAAAAAAAATTATGAAATTTTCAGGCCCTAGAATGTTATTTTATCATCCGTTGTTGGTTATTTATCATATAATAAGCGGAATTAAAAAATAGATATAATTTATATGATAAAATAAAAATTTTTTATGTTAAATAAGAAACTGAAATATTGTCGGGAAAGTTATCGTATTTGTTGAAATTTGAATATTTATTTAACATATTTCTTTTAAGTTATTCATTGACTTTAATTTAATTTTGTAATATATTTAACTTGATAAGTTATTGGGTAAAATATAAGCAGTAATAATTTTTATGAAAAAGATTTTTTTATAAAAATTATATTATCAATTTTTTGTAAAAAGATACTTGAAAAAATATAAAAATAGGTTTATAATAGTTCTATGATTAAAATGGGGGAAAATTTTTGAATTTAAGAAAATATAAAGTCCTTTATTTTAATGGAATAAAAAACATAGTTTTTTAAATTTTGGAATTTTTGTGTACTTATTATGAAAATGTTATCTTAAAAATTTTAATTTAAAATACTATTTAATATTAGGAGGTGATGAAATGACTACTGATGCTATAAATAGAGTTAAAGAGGCAGAATTAAAAGCTAAAACTTTACTTGAGGATGCTAAACTTGAGGCGGGAACTTTGAGAAAAAATTCTGAAAAAGAGCGACATGAAATTTTTGACAGAATTGTTGATAACGCTAAAAAAGAGGCTGAAGAAATAAGAATTAGCTCTAAAAATGAAGGCGAAATGTTAGCAAGACCTGTAATTGAAAAGGCTAAAAAAGAAGTTGAGCTTATTAAATCTGTTGATGATGAAAAATTAGAGTCTGTGGTTAATTCGATAGTAGAGAGGATTGTGAGTGTAAATGGCAATAGTTAAAATGAAGGAATTCACTTTATTTGCTCTTGAAGGAAAAAGAAAGCGATTGCTTGAAGAACTCCAAAAGTTTGGTTATGTAAACTTTTCAAAGTTCGATTCTCTTGAACAGTTTGATTATCTAAAGGATATAGAAGTTTCAACAAAAGAAACTAATTATGTCGAAGAATCTGCGAAGATTAAATGGCTAATTGATTATGTCGGAAGATTTGTTGAAAAAGAAAAAGGTTTATCAGCCTTGAAAAAGGGACCTATTATTTATACTTTTGATGAACTTGAAAAAGAGGCAAAATCTTATGATTATGTTCCTGATTTTGAGGCTTTAACTGATATAAGTAAAAGGATAGATTCAAATAACCAAAGATTGAATGCGATAGATAATTCTATTAAGGAATTATTGCCTTGGATTTCTATTCAAGAGCCTATTAAAGATTTGAATTCATTCAAAAAATTAAAATTTATTATGGGTTATTTACCAACAAAGAATATTGAAAAATTTAGAAATGCTATTGTTGATTTGAAGTCAACATATTTTGAAGAAAGAGATATAGTTGGTAAAAATGCTTATTGTATCATTTTTACAAATGAGTTGGAGCTAGAAATGGTACTTGAAAATTTAAGATTAAATAGCTTTAGTGAAGTTAATCTTGAAATCAAAGGGGTAGTTAGTGAAGAGCTTGATGCTTTGAAAAATGAAAAGGAAGTTTTAGAAAAAGATAATTTAGAATTGACTGAAAAGATTAAAAAATTTACAGGAAATGTTCAAAAAATGCAAAGTGTTTATGAATATTATCAAAATTTATCTCTTAGAGATACAGTCGTTTCTAACTTTAAATCTACTGAAAAACTTGATGTTATTCAAGGGTATATTCCGGCAGATAAAGAAAGTGATTTTAAGGCTTTACTTGAAAAGGTTTCAGCGTCTAAAATTTATCTAGAAATTGAAGATGCAAAAAAAGATGACCCGAATGTTCCTATTATTTTAAAAAATAATAAAATATCATCTTTGTTTGAATCTGTAACTCAGATGTATGCACTTCCAAAATACAATGAAATAGATCCAACATTTTTACTATCAATTTTTTATTGGGTATTTTTTGGAATGATGGTTGCCGATTTTGCATATGGACTTATTTTGTTTATAGGTTCAGCAATTGCGTTGAAATTTTTTAAATTTGATGATGCTACAAAGAAGTTTTTAAAATTTTTCTTTGCACTTAGTATATCTACCATGATATGGGGCTTGCTTTATGGTTCAGCATTTGGTGATTTGATTAAACTTCCTACTCAAGTTTTAGATTCATCAAAAGATTTTATGACTGTTTTAACGCTTTCAATAGTTTTTGGAGCGGTTCATTTAGCAGTTGGACTTTTAGTTAAAGCATATATATTAATAAAAAATGGGAAACCATTGGATGCTTTTTATGATGTGTTTTTGTGGTTTTTAACATTGATTTCCGTAATAGTTTATATTTTAAATAAAAATACAATTTCATTTTACACTATGTTAATTGGAATGATTGGAATAGTATTATTTGGAGCAAGAGATGCAAAAAGTATTCCTGCAAGAATTGCAGGTGGACTTTATTCATTATACGGAATAACTTCATATATAGGTGATTTTGTTTCGTATCTTAGACTTATGGCTTTGGGCTTAGCAGGAGGATTTATAGCTATAGCCATAAATATAATCGTAAAGATGCTTGCAAATGCGGGAATTATTGGAATAATATTTGGAGTTATACTCTTTATATTTGCACAATCATTTAATATATTTTTAAGCTATTTATCAGCTTATGTACACACTTCAAGACTTATGTATGTAGAATTTTTTAGTAAGTTCTATGAAGGTGGAGGAAAAAAATTTAATACTTTTAGAAGTAAGAAAAAATATATAGAAGTAAAATAATTCTATTAAAAACTAAATAAAAAATTATTTTAAAGGAGATTTTATTATGAAAGAATTTATGAGCGTATTAGCAGAACACGGTGGTGTTGTATTTGGAATTTTAGGAGCAGCGTTAGCTGTATTATTAGCAGGTATAGGATCTGCAAGAGGAGTTGGTTTAGCAGGGGAAGCTGCAGCAGGCCTTGTTATAACTGAACCGGAAAAATTTGGTAAAGCAATGGTATTACAATTATTACCAGGTACTCAAGGACTTTATGGTTTTGTAATTGGACTTATGATAATGGGTAAACTTAATGTTTCTATGAGTTTACAAGAAGGTTTATATTTAACTATGGTAGCTCTTCCTGTTGGACTTGTAGGTTTAAGATCTGCACTATATCAAGGAAAAGTTGCTGTTGCAGGTATAAATATCTTGGCTAAAAATGAAGAACATCAAACAAAAGGTATTATCCTTGCAGTAATGGTTGAAACTTACGCCATTTTAGCATTTGCAATGTCATTCTTATTACTTTCAAAAGTTGTATTCAAATAGACAGCATAAATAAAATAAAAAGGATGTGATTGAATGTCTAACTTAGACAATATTATAGATGAAATCCTTCAAGATGCTGAAAATGAATCTAAAAAAGTAGTAGAAGATGCTAAAAGTGAAGTTGCAGTTCTTGTTGGAAAAACAGAAAGTGAAGCTCAAAAGAAAGCTGATAAAATAATTGAAAAAGCAAAAGTAGAGGCTACACAATCTAAAGAAAGAATAATTTCAAACTCAAGTTTAACAGCAAGAGATATGGTTCTAGTTGCAAAACAAGAAATGATTAATAAAGTTTTTGAATTGACAAAAGAAAAATTAAAAACATTAAATCATGATGATTATTTAAAATTCGTTGAAAATTCATTAAAAGCTTTAGAAGTTAGAGAAGATAGTGAAATTATTCTTACAGAAAATGAAAAGAAACTTGCAGGAGAAAAGCTATTTGGTATAAAAGTAGCTGATGAAACTGTTGAAAGTGGATTTTCACTTAAAAATGGAAAAATAATTTTAAATAATGAATTTTCAAGTTTAATAGACTTAGTAAAAGAAGACTTAGAACAAGAAGTAGCAGATAAGTTATTTAGTTAGTAGGAGGTGTATTATGGATAGAGAAAATTTTATCCAATCAAGTGTTAGAATTCGTCATCTGGGAAAAAGCTTACTTACTAAACAACAGTTTGAAAGACTTGCCGATTGTAAAGATTTACAAGAAGTTATTAGGTTTTTAAATGAAACTTCTTATTCAAGTGAAATTTCAAAATTAGACAGAATAGAAAATTATGAAACTATTTTATCTAATACATTAAATAAAACTTATAAAGAAGTTTTTGAAATATCAAGTGAAAAGTCTATAGTCGATTGCTTGCAATTTAAATATTTATATCATAATTTAAAAGTTTGTGTTAAAGAAAAATTACTAAATGAAGATTTTGACACAATGTATTCTCTATTTGACAGAAATGAAATATTAGATTTTAAACAAAAAATTTTGGATTCAAATATAGATATTTCTAAATATTATAAAATGGCTCTAGATATTTTTGAAAAGTCTAAAGATCCACAAGATATTGATATATTTTTAGATAGAGAATGTTTTAAAAACATTTTAGATCTTGTTAAAAAATTTAATTTAAATATGATAGAAAATTATTTTAAAGCTATGATTGATTTTACTAATATAAGAACTTTTATAAGATGTAAAAGGCAAAAACAATCTAAAGAAGTTTTAGAAAAATCTTTAATAGAAGGTGGAGAAATTCAAAAAGATGAAATTTTAGCACTATTCTTTAATGAAATAGAAACTTTAAATATCAAATTTAAATCATCTAGTATTTCTAAAGTTTTATCTTTAATAATTGAAGAGTATAAAAATACATCGTCTTTAAGTAATTTTGAAAAATATGTTGATGATTATTTAATGGATCTAATTAAAGAAACTAACTCTATAAATTATGGGGCTGAAGTTATTTTTGCATATTTGATTGCAAAAGAAGTAGAAATAAAAAATCTAAGACTTGTTTTAGTAGGAAAAGTTAATGATTTGTCTGCTGATTTTATAAAAGAAAGGTTGCGTGAAGTTTATGTATAAGATAGCTGTAATTGGCGATAAGGATTCTGTTCTTGCCTTTAGAGCGCTTGGAGTTCATGTTTTCACTGCAATCGAGGGAAATGATGCAAGAAGAATTATTGACAAATTAGCAAAAGAAGAATATGGAATTATCTTTGTTACTGAACAATTAGCAAAAGATATTCCAGAAACTATTCAAAGATACAACAATGAAGTTATTCCAGCAGTAATTTTAATACCTAGTAACAGAGGTAGTTTAAATATAGGCTTAGAAAATATCAACAAGAATGTTGAAAAAGCTGTTGGGTCAAATATATTATAGAAAGCGAGGGCTTATATTGAAAGTCGGTAAAGTTATTAAAGTTTCCGGACCTCTTGTAGTTGCAGAAGGAATGGAAGACGCAAACGTATATGATGTTGTTGAAGTTTCTGATAATAAGCTCATTGGAGAAATTATAGAAATGAGAGGCGACAAGGCCTCAATACAAGTTTATGAAGAAACTACTGGTATTGGACCTGGAGATGAAGTTGTTTCAACTGGTAGTCCACTTTCCATTGAACTTGGACCTGGTATGATAGAACAAATGTTTGATGGTATTCAAAGACCTCTTGAGGCATTACAAGCTAAAGCAGGAGATTTCCTTTTAAGAGGTGTTAGTGTAGCATCATTAAATAGAGAAAAGAAATGGGATTTTGTTCCAACTGTAAATGTTGGAGATGAAGTTTCAGAAGGAAATGTAATCGGAACTGTTCAAGAAACAACTGTTGTTTCACACAAGATTATGGTTCCTCCAGCTGTAAATGGTAAAATTGTTGAAATTTTATCAGGAGAACATACAGTTGATGAAATTATTTGTAAAATAGAAACTGAAAATGGAATTAAAGAATTAAATATGATTCAAAAATGGCCGGTACGTCGTGGTCGTCCATATTCAAGAAAATTAGACCCTGTTAGACCACTTATAACAGGACAAAGAATTATCGATACATTCTTCCCTGTTGCAAAGGGTGGAGCTGCTGCAATTCCAGGACCTTTCGGTTCAGGTAAGACAGTTGTTCAACACCAACTTGCTAAATGGGCAGATGCAGAAATCGTAGTTTATGTTGGTTGTGGAGAACGTGGAAACGAAATGACAGATGTTCTTATGGAATTTCCTGAAATTATAGACCCTAAGACTGGACAATCACTTATGAAAAGAACAGTTCTTATCGCAAATACTTCAAATATGCCAGTAGCGGCTCGTGAGGCATCAATCTATACTGGTATTACTATTGGGGAATATTTTAGAGATATGGGATATTCAGTAGCGCTTATGGCTGACTCAACTTCACGTTGGGCAGAGGCACTTCGTGAAATGTCCGGTCGTCTTGAAGAAATGCCTGGTGATGAAGGTTATCCTGCATATCTTGCATCAAGAGTTGCAGACTTCTATGAAAGAGCTGGTTTTGTAAAATGTTTAGGCGAAGATAGAGAAGGTGCTTTAACAGTAATCGGTGCCGTTTCTCCTCCGGGTGGAGATATTTCAGAACCGGTATCACAAGCTACACTTAGAATTGTAAAAGTATTCTGGGGACTTGATTATGCGTTATCTTATAGAAGACATTTTCCGGCTATTAACTGGTTAAATTCATATTCATTATATCAAGATAAAATGGATAAATTTATGGATGCAAATATTGATAGAAAATTCTCTGAATACAGAATAAAATCAATGGCACTTTTACAAGAAGAATCAAATTTACAAGAAGTTGTACGTCTTGTTGGTAGAGATTCACTTTCAGAGGCAGACCAATTAAAACTTGAAGTTTCTAAGTCATTAAGAGAAGACTTTTTACAACAAAATGCATTCCATGAAGTAGATACTTATTGTTCACTTCCAAAACAATTCCAAATGTTAAAAGTTATTTTAGGTTTCTATGAAGAGGCTAAAAAAGCTTTAGATGCCGGAGTATATCTTGATGAAATCTTGAAGATTGAATCTCGTGAAGGTATAACAAGAAGTAAAAATATTTCAGAAAATGAATTAGAAAAATTCGATACATTATTTGAAACAGTTAAAAATGATATAGAAAAATTAATAAGCGAAGGAGGTAACTCTAATGCTTAAGGAATATAAGACAGTAAGAGAAGTAGTAGGACCTTTGATGGTTGTTGAAGGTGTTGAAGGAGTTAAGTACGAAGAGTTAGTTGAAGTTAGACTTCAAAATGGAGAAAAGAGAAGAGGAAAAGTTCTTGAAATTGACGGCGACAAAGCTATGGTTCAGTTGTTCGAAGGTTCAGCAGGAATTAACTTAAGAGATACAACTTGTAGATTCTTAGGGCACCCACTTGAACTTGGAGTTTCTGAAGATATGATTGGAAGAATTTTTGACGGTCTTGGAAATCCTATAGATAAAGGACCAAAGATTATTCCTGAAATGAAAATTGACATTAACGGTTCTCCAATTAACCCTGTATCAAGAGATTATCCTTCAGAATTTATTCAAACAGGTATCTCTACAATAGATGGACTTAATACATTAGTTAGAGGACAAAAATTACCAATTTTCTCCGGTTCAGGTCTTCCACATAACAATGTAGCAGCACAAATTGCAAGACAAGCCAGAGTTCTTGGAGATGGAGAAAAATTCGCCGTAGTATTCGGAGCAATGGGTATCACTTTTGAAGAGGCTCAATTCTTTATTGATGACTTTACAAAAACAGGTGCGATAGATAGAGCGGTTTTATTTATGAACCTTGCAAATGACCCTGCAATCGAAAGAATTGCAACTCCTCGTATGGCACTTACTTGTGCAGAATATTTAGCGTTTGAAAAAGGAATGCACGTTTTGGTAATCTTAACTGACCTTACAAACTATGCTGAGGCACTTCGTGAAGTTTCTGCAGCCAGAAAAGAAGTTCCGGGACGTCGTGGTTATCCAGGTTATTTATACACTGACCTTTCAACAATTTATGAAAGAGCGGGTAAATTAAAAGGCAGACCTGGTTCAATAACACAAATTCCTATTTTAACAATGCCTGAAGATGATATTACTCACCCAATTCCTGACCTTACAGGATATATCACAGAAGGACAAATCATTCTTTCAAGAGAATTATATAAACAAGGTATCCAACCACCAATCTTTGTAATTCCTTCATTATCAAGACTTAAAGATAAAGGTATCGGTAAAGGAAAGACAAGAGAAGACCACGCAGACACAATGAACCAAATCTACGCAGGATATGCATCAGGTAGAGAGGCTCGTGAACTTGCAGTAATCTTAGGGGAATCAGCATTGTCAGAGGCTGATAAAGCATTTGCAAAATTCGCAGACGCTTTTGATAGAAGATATGTTGACCAAGGATACGAAACAAATAGAACAATAGAAGAAACTTTAAACTTAGGTTGGGAATTATTAAGTATAGTTCCAAGAACAGAGCTTAAGAGAATTAGAGAGGAATATATTGACAAATATTTAGGAAAGACAGAATAAAGGGGAGATATAGATGGCAAAGCTAAATGTAAATCCTACGCGTATGGCTCTTTCTAATCTCAAAGGAAGACTTGTAACTGCTAAAAGGGGTCATAAACTTCTTAAAGATAAACAAGATGAACTTATGAGAAGATTTATAGAAATGATTAGAAAAAACAAAAAACTTCGTGTTGAAGTTGAAAAAGAACTTTCAAACTCATTCAAATCTTTTCTTTTAGCAAGCGCTGTTATGAGTCCAGAATTTTTGGAACAAGCTGTGGCCTTTCCGAAAGAACAAGTATCTGTTGCCATTGAAACAAAAAATGTTATGAGTGTAAATATTCCAAAAATGGAATTTAACAGAACAGAATCGAATGGAGCCATATTCCCTTACGGATATGCTCAAACTTCTTCTGAACTTGACGATGCTATTTTAGAATTACATTCAGTAATGGATATGCTTTTAGAACTTGCAGAAGTAGAAAAAGCGTGTCAGTTAATGGCAGATGAAATTGAAAAAACTCGTAGAAGAGTAAATGCTCTTGAGTATAGAACAATTCCGGACCTTGAAGAAACAATTAAATTCATTAGAATGAAATTAGATGAAAACGAAAGAGCTACTATTACAAGACTTATGAAAGTTAAGGATATAATAGCTAAACAAGCGTAAAAAAAGCTGTTGCGATAAGCAACAGCTTTTTTGTGTATTTGCTTTTAACAAAGTTACTATTGTTTTGTATTGACATATTTAATTTTAAAGTATATAATTAATTTAAAGTAGAAAAAAATTAATTTAAAGTAGAAAAATCGTTTTAGGAGGTTATTATGAAAGCTAGTGAAGAATTTAGAAGTTTTTTGTTTGTTGTTTTATTTTTAATAACTGCTTTAATTAGTAGATATATACCTAGTCTAGGAGCATTAAATAAAATTACATTTTTAATTGCATTTACTATGTTGTTTTATATTATACTTTTTTTTACCCCTATAAAAAATTTAAAAATCTGGGAACATAATTTATATACTAAGTATTTTAAAGACCATACAATAGCTAAAAGAGCTATTAATTCATCTATTTTATGTTTTACGCTTTTTTCATTTAATAAATTAGATTATATGGCTGCACTTGGAATAGGATTTTTGGTAGTTGGACTGTTAATACCTTTGTTTTCAGATAGATTGATTGAAAAGTAAATTTTTTTAAAGTTTATTATATAAATAGAAATTAATATTTTTAAGGAGGAATTTTTGTGGAAAAATTAAAGAAAGATAATATTGAGATTGATGATATTTTGGAAGAAATTTCAAATGTCGAAGTTGAAGAAAAGGTTGAAGATACCAAAAAAGAAGAAGTTAAGCAAGAGAATACTATTGATGAAAAAACTGAAAATATTGAGAAAAATGTTCCTAATAAACAAGGAGATTTTAAGGAAAGTTTTGATAAATTTATTACAAAGAAAAATTTATTAGAATACATTATGGGTGGAATTTCTGCTCTATTTATACTTAGTCTGGTATTTTTGTTCTTTAAGATGATAAGTTTATATAATTTTGTAAATAAAAGCACTAAAGCTAATATTAACGATATGGATTTTGAAAGCGCCCTTTCAGGAGTAGAAAGTGTTATGTCCGGTTTGCGTTCTTTTGTTGCAGTTATAAATGTAAGAAATTTTATTGGATTTTTAATTTTTCTATCACTAATTTTGATGGGACTACTTTATTATAAATTAGTTTGCATAAAAAAAAGAAATGACTTTTTTAAACTGCCAACAAATTTGAGTTTTGTAGGTGGTATTTTAGCAATTTTTATTGGAAATTTAATTTCAAGAAAGTTTTTTAATTTGGCAAGTTTAGTAAAAAAATTAACTGAAAATCCTCTAAATGCTTTTAATGGAAAGTTAGGTTTTGGAGATTTTAAAGACCCTGATAGTATCATCAGTGCATTTTCAATGTCTAAATTATATTTAACTATTTTATTTTATATTATTGGAATTATAGCTTTCGGTTTGACTATCTATATGTTGTATTTAGTTATATTTAAAAATCAAAATGTTTATAGTGCAAGTGAAAATATCAAAAAAGCTACAAATTCAGCTGTTAATAGTGGAGTTGCAGGAGCGGAAGCTGTTGCTGAAAAAGTTAAAACAGCAGATTATAGCGTTGTAACTGATAATGTTAAGAAAAATAAAAAATATATAATTTCAGGAATTTTAGGCTTTATAATTATAGTTGGTGGTATATTTGGTTACAAAACTATAAATTATATGTTAAAACCTGATGCTGTTATAAGTTTAGAAAATATGGATATGACTTTAAATATTTCAGGATATGATGGATATGGGGTTGTAAAGGCTGATGTTTCAGGAGTTCCAACAATAAAAGAAGTTAAAGATAAAAAGAAGTATAAGGAGATAAATAGCATTTTAAAAAACTATAAGGTTGAGTATAGTAAAGAAAAGGAAATTAAAAATGGAGATGAAATTACAGCTACTTTAAAATTTGAAGATACTAAGGGATTAAAATTAAAATTTGATAAAAAAGAGCTTTCTGTAACTGCTAAAGCAAATAATCTTGTAGAATTTGTTAGAGATTTTAAAGATGTTGAAAAGCATCTTAATAGAATGGAAGAAGATGCCAAGAAAGTTTTTGCCAAATCAAGTAAATATTCAGATGCTAAAAACTTAAAGATAGAAAGAATTGCAATTTATGATATGCCATTAACAGAAGAAACTATAAATTCAGCTGTTATGTCAAAAAGAGGTTTAGATGATTACTATAAATTGTGCATAGTATATAAAATAACTGGAGAAAAGAAAGAAATTTTAAGTGAAAAATTAAAACCTTTTGAAGACTTTAAATACTATGAATTCAAAGGCTTTAAAAAACGTGGAGAGGCAGTAACATATTCAACAAGTAACGAAGGATATTATGTTGATAAAACTCTTGATGATATAGAAAATGGATTACAAATAATCGGTTATAAAAAGGTAAAAAAATAAGATTGAAATAAATTATTTAAAAAAGTTTATTGAGTTATGCTTGATAAACTTTTTTTGTGTAAAAATTTTTTAATAAATTTATCACTTAATAATTTTATTCTAATGGCTTAAATGATAATAAAAAAAGTAAAGTCTTTTTTAAAAATTGTGGATAAGTTGAATAACTTGTGGATAAGTGTATATTTTAAGCTTTATTTTGTGGATAACTTTTTTAAAATATGGGATAACTTTTAAATTTTTAGGGAAAATTAAGGAAAATTTGTTTATTTTAACATTATCAATAGAAATTAATGTGAATAAAATTTTTTTAAAAAAATATTCAATTACAAAACGCCTAGAGAATTATTTTTATGTGGCTAATTTATTCTTGCAATTTAGGAAAAAAATATTATTATAAAAAATTTTTAAAAAAGGTATATTTTTTTTAAAAAATGTGGTATTATTATTGTAGATATATATTTTATCACTTAAGGTGTAAAATATATTTTTATTAGTTTAAATATTTTAAACTTTTAATAATTTAAGGAGGACATACACAATGGAAGAAAATAAAGGCTGTGGATGTGGCTGCGGTTGTGGCTGTGAAGAAGAAATGGAAGCTGAATTACTGGTTTTTGAAAATGAAGACGGAAAAGAAGAAACTTTTGAAGTTATCGGAGTTTTTGAGGTTGAAGAAAAAGATTATATCGCTCTTCAAAGTCAAGAAGACGGAAGTATCTTACTTTGCAAATATATAGAAAAAGAAGACGGAGAATACGAAGTTGAAGAAATCGAAAGTGATGAAGAATTCAATAAGGTTTCTGATGCGTTCGATGCTTTAGTTGAAGAAGACGAAGAATAATATGAGTCTATAAAGTGCCGTTATCGGCACTTTATTTTTTTGAAAAGAGGTGTTTATGTTAAGAGCAGTTTGTTTAGATTTAGATGGTACTTTATTAAATGATGAAAAGAAAATATCTCCTCGTAGTTTTGAGTTGTTGGACAATTTAATTGGAAATGGAGTTGAGGTTGTCATTGCAACCGGCAGGCATTTTTATATGGTTTCAGACTTTTTGAAACCTTTAAAAAGGGACATTATGATTTGTGCAAATAATGGAGCTATGAGCAGATTTAAAGAGTCAAATAAATTGGTTAATGTTGAATATGTTAAAAATTCTAAGTTTTTGGAGGTTTTTAATAAGGCTTTGGATTGTGGAATGAATCCTTATATTTATGTAGATTCTTTTGTTGACGGTTATCATCTTGCTATTGCGGACGGTCGTCCTAAGAAAAGTCATTTTGAAGAAAATATTGTAGATAAAAAAATTGCTACTGATAGTATTAGATATTTTAGTCAAATTGATATTAAATCTTTAGAAACTGTTTTATGTATTGCCTTTTTAGATGAGAAAGAAAAGATTGATGAGTTTTATAGATTATTTAATGATGAGCATAATCTGGTTAAGAATAGATATTTGATTCCTGACGGAAGAAAGGTGCTTGAATTTCAATCAGCAAATGCAGATAAGTGGATTGCTATAACTAATTATCTAAAGAGTAAAAATATCAGTCTTTCCGATGTTGTATCTTTTGGCGATGAATTTAATGATAAGTCGATGATTAAAAATTCCGGCATTGGTTTTGCAATGAAAAACGGAATTGATGAATTAAAATCTTTGACAAAAAATATTACTGAATTTACAAATAACGAAGATGGGGTATATTTTGAATTGAAAAAGTTATTTAAAGATGTTTTAGGAGGATAATATGGCTTGTAATTTAAAATTTAATGGAATGAATGGTGAATTTTCTTTAGATAAATATAAAGGAAAGAAGATAATCTTATATTTTTACCCAAAGGATAATACTTCAGGTTGTACTTTGGAGGCAATTCAATTTAGTGAACTTAAAGATGAGTTTGAAAAGTTAAACGCCGTTGTAATCGGTGTTAGCAAGGACTCTCTTTTAAGTCATAAGAAATTTATCGAAAAGCACAATTTAAAAGTTGAGCTTGTTTCTGATGAGGATATTTCTATTCAAGAGCATTTTGATGTTTGGAAATTAAAAAAAATGTGTGGAAAAGAATATATGGGAACTGTTAGGTCAACTTTCATTTTGGACGATGAGGGTAATATTTTGAAGGAATTTAGAAATGTTAAGGCTAAAGACCACGCAGTTAAGGTTTTAGAGGCTCTAAAGGAATTATAATGTTAGAGGAAGATTTTTACAGAACATATTCAAAATATCTTAAAAATATTTATGGAGAAAAAGTTTATAAACTACCTGTTAAACTTAATTTAAGCTGTCCTAATAGAGATGGAAATATTGCAACGGGTGGTTGTATTTTTTGTGGGGAAGAAGGCGGTTCTTTTGAGAATTGCCATATTTCTATGTCTGTTCGCGAGCAGGTTTTAAGGAATAAAAATTATATTTCTAAAAAGTATAATGCAAAGAAATTTATTGTATATTTTCAAAATTTTACAAATACATATCTTGGAATAGATGATTTTAAAAAGATGATTGAAGATAGTGTTGTTGATGAGGATATAATTGGAATTTCACTATCTACAAGACCGGATTGTATTTTAGAGGAGCAATTATTATTTTTAAAAGAATTTCAAAAAAATAGAAATTTAGAAATTGATTTTGAACTTGGCTTACAAACGGTAAATTATAGAACTTTAGTAAAACTTAATAGAGGACATACATTAGCTGAATTTATCAATGCAGTTAATCTGATTCATAGTTTCGGTTTTAGGGTTTGTACTCATATAATCGTTGGACTTCCTTGGGACGATGAGCTTGATATGGTGGAGTCTGCAAAGATTCTGTCTGCTCTTAAAGTTGAGGAAGTAAAGCTACATTCTCTATATATCGTAAAAGGTACGGTTTTAGGAGAAATGTATCTGAATGGAGAAATAGAATTAATCAGCAAAGAAAAATTTGTCGATTTAGTTATTTCTTTTTTGAGAAATTTAGATGAAAAAATAGTTTTACAAAGATTGCTCGGTCGTGTTCCGGAAGAAAATAGTCTATTTTGTAATTGGAGCACGAGTTGGTGGAAGATTAGAGATGAAATTTTAGAAAAAATGGAGAAAAATAATTTTAAACAGGGAGATTTGTTTAATAATTTTAAAGGAGTAGAGAAAAAATAATGAAAAACTATGGTTTGTTTGATGTTATAGGTCCAATAATGATTGGTCCATCAAGCTCACATACAGCAGGAGCTTGTAGGCTTGGACGTATTTCAAAAATCATTTATGCAAGAGATATAAAAAAAGTAATTTTTCATTTACATGGAAGTTTTAAAAGCACATACCAAGGCCATGGAACTGACAGAGCTTTGGTAGGTGGTATTTTAGGTTATGATACTGATGATGATAGAATAAGAGATGCTTTAGATATTGCTAAAGAAAGAGGAATAGAATTTTCTTTTGTACCTATGGATTTGTTATTTGCACACCCAAATACTGTAAAAACTGAATTTATTGACCCTAATGGAGAAAGCTTTTATGTAATAGGCTCATCTATCGGTGGTGGTGCGATTGAAATTACAAATATCAATGGCGTTGAAGTTAAGTTTGGTGGTGTTTATAACACAATAATTCTTAAGTACAATGATAGGTACGGAATGATTGCACAAGTTAGTACGATTTTAGCTGAAAATAAAATTAATATAGGTAGTTTGGTTATGAATAGAGAAGAAGGCGTTGCATCTGCGATTATGGAAATTGACGGTGGAATTGATGAAATGGCTATTTATAGGATAAGTAAATTACCTGATATGTTAGAATGTATGATTTTAAAACCATTATAGGAGGTTATATGATTTCTTCAGGAGCACAATTATTACAATTATGTAAAGAAAAGAATAAAAAAATTAGTGAAGTCGCATTAGAACACCAATTAGAAGAAATGGATATAACAAAAGAAGAACTTTTAAAGATGCTAAGAGAAACTTACGATGTAATGAAAGCATCAGCATCAGATGTTATAACAAATGATAAGATTAATCCATATAAAATAACTGGTGGAAATGCAAAGAAAATTTTAAGATATGCACAAAGTGGAAAAAGTATTCTAGGCGAGTCAATGGTAACTGCGATTGCAAGAGGCTTTTCAACTTCAGAAGTAAATGCAGGTATGGGAAAAATTGTAGCTGCACCAACTGCCGGAGGAGCTGGAATTTTACCGGGAAGTCTTTCCTGGATACAAGACAAATTTAATTTTACAGATGACGAAATGCTAATGGCACTTTTAGTTTCAGGAACTGTCGGACGAATCATAGCAACAAATGCAACAATTTCAGGGGCAGAGGGAGGTTGCCAAGCCGAATGTGGAGCAGCAACTGCAATGAGTGCAGCAGCTATTGTTGAATTGCATGGAGGAACTCCCGAACAATCCCTAATAGCAGCATCATTTGCAATGCTTATGGTTTTAGGTTTGGTTTGCGACCCTGTTGCAGGACTTGTAGAATTTCCTTGCGCACTTAGAAACGGTTCAGGAACGATTAACGCATTAGTCGCAAGTGATATTGCAATGGCAGGAGTTGAATGTATAGTACCATTTGATGAAGTTGTTGAGGCAATGTACGAAGTTGGAAACGCATTACCTGAAACTTTAAGAGAAACTGCGTTAGGTGGTTGCGCAGCTTGTCCGTCTGCTAAAAAAATGGAATGTAAAGTATTTCCAAATAGATTAAGTTAATATTTGGACTTGAGAAATCAAGTCCTATAGTACGCAGAAATGGTGGAACTGGCAGACACGCTATCTTGAGGGGGTAGTAAGCATTGCTTGTGAGGGTTCGAGTCCCTTTTTCTGCACCAAACTCTGTTAGAAAAACTAGCAGAGTTTTTTTGTGAAGAAATCAATATTGATTCAAAATTAAGAATAAATTTCATACTATAATCAATAAATAATTATCAATAAAAAATATTTATAATTAAAGTTAAAAATCTAAGATGATTTGCTACTTTTTATCAATTCACTACTTAAGATTAAATTGACATTGAAGTAAAAATGGTGTAAAATAATTATGAATACAAGTTTTTAAAATTATTTTTTACATAACATAATTTTAATCTTAATTTAAGATTATGTATAGGATTTATTTATTGAAAAATTTTAAAAAAATTTGTGATATTAAAAAGAGGTGAATAAAGTGAGCGTGAACACTTTTAAAGGTGGAAAGCATATCCACGATTTTAAAGAGTTGACTAATTCTAAACCTGTTAATTTCGGTTTTGTACCAAAGACAGTAACGATACCTTTATCACAACATTCAGGTGCGCCTGCTACTTGTTTGGTTAGTAAGAATGATTTGGTAAAAGTTGGACAAAAGATTGGTGAGGCCTCAGCTTTTATTTCTGCTAATGTTCATTCAAGTGTTAGCGGGAAAGTTAAGTCTATTGATGAAATTATGACTGCAACCGGTGTTGTATGCCAAGGGGTAACTATTGAAAATGATGGTTTGGACGAATTAGGCTATGAAGAAAAGAATTTAACTATTGATGAAGTAAGCGCAACAGACATACTAGATGCCATAAAAGAAGCTGGAATTGTTGGACTTGGTGGTGCCGGGTTCCCAACTCATGTAAAATTGACAGCTAGAGAAGGACAGATTACAGACTACATAATAATAAACTGCGCTGAATGTGAGCCATATTTAACAAGTGACCAACTTATGATGGAATTATATCCTGAAAAGGTTGTGATGGGGTGTTTGCTTGCTATGAAAGCTATGGGGGCTAAAAAAGGTATTTTAGGTATCGAAGATAATAAGCCTTTAGCTATTGAAAAATTGCAAGAGGCATCAAAATCTTATCCTGAGGTAACTGTTAGTGTTGTAAAGACTAAATATCCACAAGGCGACCAAAAAAGACTTATCCAAGCTACAACTGGAATTGTTGTACCGTCTGGATCATCAACTTCTGCAGTTGGAATAAGAGTAATAAATGCGAATACTGCAATTGCTATTAATGATGCTGTTTTACATGGTAAACCTTTATATGAAAAATTAGTTACAATGACAGGCCATGCTCTTAAAGAACCACAAAATGTTATGGTTAGAGTTGGGTCAAAAATTTCTGATATTGTAGAATTTATCGGTGGATATGAAAGTGAGCCTGGAAAAATTATTTCCGGTGGACCTATGATGGGAGAAACTCAATACACTCCAAATGTTACGACTGGAAAAGCTATGGGTGGATTACTTTTTATGACTCAAGAGGAAAGCGCACCTAAAGCTGTAAGTCCTTGCATTAGATGTGGTAAATGTGTCGATATTTGTCCTGTGTACTTACAGCCTTTGTATTTACAGCTATATACTTTGAAAAATAGAGTTGAACAGGCTGAAAAATTACATTTAATGGATTGTATAGAATGTGGTTCTTGCTCATATATTTGTCCGTCAAATAGACCTTTAGTTGAAGCAATCAGACTTGGAAAAGCTGAAGTTAGAAAACAAGGTAAAGGAAAGAGAGCATAAGGAGGGTACTATGGACGAAAAAGATTTAAAAGTTGAAGTTCCTTCTGAATTAGAAAACGGAACGGACATTGAGGTAAAAGAAACTGAGGTCGTAACTGAAAGTGTTGAGGAAGTAAAGGAAGTTGAAACTGAAAAAGTTGAAGAAACTTCTACTACTGAAGAAAAAACAGAAAGACCGGTTAGAGAAAGAAGAGAAAGACCTGCAAGAGAGCCTAGAGAAAGAACTCCAAGAGAGAGAAGACCTAGAGCAGCTGCAGAAGAAAATACAGAAAATTCCAAAGTAGTGGAAAATGCTGAAACTACTGAAGAAAAAACAGAAAGACCGGTTAGGGAAAGACGTGAAAGAACGCCTAGAGAACCTAGAGAAAGAGCTGAACGTCCTGCAAGAGAAAGACGTGAAAGAACAGCTACTACTGGAGAGGGTTCAGAAACTCCTGCTAGAGAAAGAAGAGAAAGACCTGCTAGAGGTGGACGTAATGAAGAACCACAAATCAAGTTATTTGTAGGCTCATCTCCTCACTTGAGAAGTAAAGAAACAGTTAGTACAGTTATGAGAGATGTTGTTATTGCACTTATTCCAACTTTACTTGCCGGAATTTATTTCTTTGGACTTAGAGCATTACTTGTTACATTAGTAGCAGTAGGATTTGCTGTTGGGTCAGAATATCTTTATGAAAAATTAACTCATAAACCTATTACAATAAATGATTTTTCAGCAGTTATTACAGGTATGCTTTTAGCATTTAACGTTCCTGTTACTATTCCATTCTGGATGGTAGCGCTTGGAAGTATGTTCGCCATTATAATCGTTAAGCAATTATATGGTGGACTTGGAATGAACTTTATGAACCCTGCACTTGCTGCAAGAGCTGCATTAATGGCATCATTCCCAACTGCTATGAGTAATTATGTTGCTCCAAATGCTGGAATTTCAAATTTATTAAATTCATCAACTTATTCATCATTAGATGCTACAACTTTTGCAACTCCGTTGTCAAAAGGAACTCCTGTTAACTTCTTGGAGGCATTTATCGGTGTTAGAGGTGGTTGTATTGGGGAAGTTTCTACAATATGCTTATTAATCGGTGCTGGATATTTGTTATACAGAGGAGTTATTCAAATTAGAATTCCAGCTGTATTTATAGCAACAACAGCAGTTGTTTTAGCATTAACTGGAACACCAATAGCAGATTTGCCAATTCAACTTTTAATGGGTGGACTTGTATTAGGGGCATTCTTTATGGCTACTGATTATGTATCAGCTCCTGTAAATAGAAAAGCTCAAATATTTTTTGCAATAGGCTGTGGGGTAGTTACCGCCCTTATAAGAAATTTAGGTGCACTTCCTGAAGGGGTAAGTTATTCAATTCTATTTATGAATATATTTACACCACTTCTTGAAAAATATTGTATCCCTAAAGTTTTTGGAGAAGGGAGAGTTAAAAAATAATGAAAGAAACTATTAGATTAACAGTAAGATTGTTTTTAATTACAGCAATCGCAGGTTTAATTCTTGCCTTTGCAAATAGTTTTACTTCTCCAGTTATTCAACAAAGAGAAAAGCAAGAATATGAAAATGCTCTAAAAGAAGTCTTTGCTGATGCGGATAAATTTGAAACTTTAGAAGAAGGAAAACTTAATTCAATAAAAACAAAGATAAAAAATATAGAAAAAGTAGAAATTGCTAAAAAATCAGATAAAACAGTTGGTTATGTTTTTAAAACACTAGGAAAGAATGGTTACGGTGGAGATATTTCAATGCTTATGGCTATAAATATTGAAAACCAAACTATCGTTGGATTTAAAGTTTTAAAACATAATGAAACACCTGGACTTGGAAGTAGAGTAACAACTCCTGAATATGCACAAAGCGTTGTTGGAAATAAAGTTACTGAACATTTAGTTAAAAACTTGCATCCGGACAAAGACAATGATATTCAAGCAATAACAGGAACAACAATAAGTGTTAATGCAGTTTTAAACGGTTTAAATGCCGCAATAGATGCTTTAGCAGATGTTGGAAAGTAGGAGGGATAATATGAAATTAAAAAAGATTTTCTTTGATGGTATATTTTCAAACAACCCCGTACTTGTTCAATTAGTTGGTATGTGTTCTGTATTAGCCGTAACAACTAGTGTTGTTAATGCGATTGGTATGGGTTTTTCAGTAGTATTCGTAGTAACTTGTTCAAATATAGTAATCTCAATGCTTAGAAAATTTATTCCTGATAAGGTTAGAATACCGGCTTATATAGTAATTATAGCGACATTCGTAACATTGGTACAGATGTTCTTGTCAGCTTACATACCGGCACTTAATGCAAGTCTTGGACTTTTCATACCACTTATAGTAGTAAACTGTTTGATTTTAGCAAGAGCAGAGTCTTTCGCATCAAAAAATTCAGTTTTCTCATCTATGATTGATGGTGTTGGACAAGGTATCGGTTTTACTTGCGCATTAGTTGTTTTAGCTAGTGTTCGTGAACTTTTAGGAAATGGAACTTGGTTTGGTTTTCCGATTCTTGGGAAAAATTATGTAAGTATAGGTGTTATTACACAAGCTCCGGGAGCATTTATAATTCTTGGGCTTTTAGTAGCAGGATTTAATATTTTAAATAAAAAAGTTAATGCTAAAAAAGAAGGAGGTAACTAATGGCTACGATATTAAAAATTTTAGTTGCATCAATTTTAGTAAATAACTATGTATTGGGACAATTCTTAGGAATTTGTCCATTGATTGGTGTATCAAATAAAGTTGAAACAGCATTTGGTATGGGTATGGCAGTTACATTTGTAATCACAATTTCAAGTGCAGTAACTTGGTTTATCCAAAAGACAATATTGGATACTTTAGGACTTCAATATTTACAAACTATCGTGTTCATACTTGTAATAGCAACTTTAGTTCAATTTGTTGAAATGGTACTTAAAAAAATGAGTCCAAATCTTTATAATGCGCTGGGAGTTTTCCTACCACTTATAACAACAAACTGTGTAGTTTTAGGGGTTGCGATTACAAATATTCAAAAAGAATATAATTTGTTAGAAACAATATTTAATGGTTTAGGAGCATCACTTGGGTTTTTATTAGCCATTGTTTGCTTAGCATCTTTAAGAGAAAAAATGGAATTAACAGCAGTTCCTAAAAACTTAGAAGGTGTACCTATTACTTTAATTACCATTGGACTTATGTCTTTAGCATTTTATGGATTTGCTGGCTTAGTATAGAGGTGAGATTATGAATGAAATAATGATACCAGTTTTGGTACTTAGTATTTTAGGTATTTTATTTGCATTGATACTTGCATTCGCATCAAAAGTATTTTTTGTAAAAGTTGATGAAAGAGTTGCACAAGTTAGAGGAGAATTACCAGGAGCAAACTGTGGTGCTTGTGGATTTCCAGGCTGTGATGGACTTGCAAAAGCTATTGCAGAAGGAAAAGCTGGAATAAATGCTTGTCCTGTTGGAGGTGCCGACTTAGTTGCAAGACTTGCAAGAATCTTAGGAACAGAAGCAGGAGAAGTTCAAAGAATGGTAGCTTGTGTAATGTGCCAAGGAGATAAAGAATTTGCAAAAGAAAAATACATATATACCGGCATTAGAGATTGTAGGGTAAACAACTCAATGCAAGGAGGAAGTAAGACTTGTGCTTATGGTTGCTTAGGCTGTGGTACTTGTCAAGACGTTTGTGGATTTAATGCAATAGATATGATAAATGGACTTGCAGTTGTAAATAAAGAAAATTGTACAGCTTGTAACAAATGTATAGATATTTGTCCAAAGAACTTAATTGATTTAGTTCCTTATGAACAAACAGTTATGGTTAAATGTAAGAGTTTTGCAGCAGGAAATGTTGTAAAGAATGCTTGTAAAGTTGGTTGTATCGGTTGTAAAATGTGTGCTAGAGTTTATCCTGAGGCATTTACTATCGAAAATAATCTAGCAGTTGTAAATTATACACAAGGCTTAGACGAAACATTACTTTTACAAGCTGCAGATAAATGTCCTACAAATGCAATTCATCCAGGATTGTTAAAGAAAATGGCTGAAAAAGTAAATGAAGTAGCATAGATAAGAGTGGGTTTAAACTCACTCTTTTTTTGTTTTAATTATATATATTATATATGGAGTTATTTTAAATTTAACATTGTTTTTTTTTTTATTTCTATGTTACAATAAATATATCAAAAGCGTTTTTTAACTTAAGTTATAAAAATTGGGGGTTTGTTATGAAAATTAAGAAAAAAATTAGTATTTTGTTAGCTTATGGATTGCTGTTTTAGCATCTAATATTTTGGCAATTTATTTTACAAAATAGAGATATTAATTATGGTAGTAAATAAATTTTTTAAAAAGTATTTGATTTCAGTTATAACGTTTTTGATAATTTTAATAGTATATAAACAAGATATCATAAAATTTATGGTATTGTATGTTTTGTTGTTGATTGTATTTGAATGTATATTACAATTAATTAAAAAAATTAAATAAATTCAATGAAAATTCCAGTTTTTAAAATTAAATACTGGAATTTTTTTATAAAAAAACTATTTGTAAGGGTGTTTTATTTTAACTTTTTCATAAAAAAAACTTGACTTGAAAACATTTCCATATTATAATATCATTAAGGTATTAATTTATCTATATTTACGAAATGTTAGGGGGAATTAAATATGAAATCATATTCAACAGAAAAGATTAGAAATCTTGCGTTAGTTGGGCATAGTGCCAGTGGGAAGACTTCTCTTTGTGAGGCTTTACTTTATAAGACTGGCAATTTAAAAAGACTTGGCAAGGTTGAGGACGGAAATACCGTAACTGATTTTGATAAAGAAGAAATTTCAAGAGGAGTTTCTATTTCAACTGCTATTGCACCAGTTGAGTGGAAAGACTTTAAGATAAATTTAATTGACACTCCGGGGTATTTTGATTTTAGTGGGGAAGTTTACAGTTCTCTTAGAGCATCTGAGGCTTGTTTGGTTGTTTTAGATGCGCAAAACGGTATAGAAGTTGGAGCTGAAAAAGTTTTAAAATATACTGAAAATATTGAATTACCAAGAATTATTTTTGTAAACAAGATGGATAAAGAAAATGTAAATTTTGCAAAAGTTGTTAGTGATTTACACATTGCTTTTGGTAAAAAGGTTATTCCTTTCACTCTTGCTCTAGGCGAAGGTGAAAATTTTAAAGGTATTATTGATGTTTTAAATAAAAAAGCTTATGAATATGATGGATTTGAAAGAAAAGAAGTTGAAATTCCTGAAATAAGAGTTGAAGAAGTAAATCACGTTTATGATACAATCGTAGAAGTTGTTGCAGAAACTGATGACGAACTTATGGAAAAATTCTTTGACGGTGAAGAGTTTAGCCACGAAGAATTTATGAAAGGTGTTACAAGTGCATTGTTAAACGGTTCAGCTGTTCCTTTGATTTGCGGTTCTGCTATAACAGGTGCCGGAATTGATATGTTACTTGATATCATCACAGATTATATGCCTGCTCCAAATGATGAGAGAGCAAAGAGAGGCTTTAGAAATGAAGATGAAAATGTTAGAAATATTTGTGTAAATGAGCCTTTCTCAGCAGTTGTATTTAAAACTATTGTTGACCCATTCGTTGGAAGAATTTCAATTTTTAAAGTTATGAGTGGTAAGATTAGTAAAGATACTGAAATTTTTAACTCTACAAAAGATGAAATGGATAAGTCAGCAGGATTATTCTTCTTGAGAGGTAAAACTCAGTTGGAAACTTCTGAAATAGTTGCAGGGGATATTGGTGCAGTTTCAAAACTTAATTTAACAGAAACAGGAGATACTCTTTGTGATAAACAAAATAAAACTCTTTACAAGAAGATTAAATATCCAAAACCAAATCTTTATTTTGCGATAGAACCGAAATCTAAAAATGATGAAGATAAGATTTCACAATCTCTTCATAAATTACATGAAGAAGACCCAAGTTTTGTATCTGAAAGAAATGTAGAAACTAAACAACATTTAATCGGTGGACAAGGAAATGTTCAACTTCAAGTTGTTTTAGATAAACTTAAAAATGTTTATGGTGTTGAAACTAATATCGTTCCTTTAAGAATTGCATACAGAGAAACTATTAAAGGTAAATCAGATGTTCAAGGTAAACATAAAAAACAATCCGGTGGTGCAGGTCAATATGGAGATGTATTTATGAGATTTGAACCATCAACAGAAGAATTTGAATTTGCTGAAGAAGTTTTCGGTGGAGCAGTTCCAAGAAATTACTTCCCTGCAGTTGAAAAAGGAATTAGAGATTGTCTTGAAAAAGGAATTTTAGCGGGATATCCGGTTGTGAATTTAAAAGCAACTCTTTATGACGGTTCATATCACCCTGTTGATTCTAATGAAATGGCATTTAAAATTGCAGCCTCAATAGCTTTCAAAAAAGGTATGGAACAAGCAAAACCTGTTTTACTTGAACCTATAATGAAAGTTGAAGTAAGAATACCTGAAATTTATATGGGAGATGTAATGGGTGACTTGAACAAGAGAAGAGGAAAAGTTTTAGGTATGGAAATGCTTGAAGACGGAACTCAACTTGTAATCGGAGAGGCACCACATTCAGAACTTTTTGAATATGCTATCGACTTGAGATCAATGACTCATGCAAGAGGAGAATTCTCAATGGAATTTGACAGATACGAAGAAGTACCTGCAAATATCGCAGAAAAAATCATTGAAGAGTCAAAAAAAGAAGATAAATAGATAAAATTAACTGACCTTTTAGCTTTACTTAAAAGGTCAGTTTTTATTATGAGGAATATGTTTAGATTAATAAATTTATCGGACAAGAGAGATTTGAAAAAGTTAATATATAATAAAATAATATTGCACAAAAAATACAGATAGGTTATATAAAAAATAGCTTATCTGTATTTTTTAATAATTATTTTGTCATAAAAAATGTAAAAAAACTATTGACAAAAAATATATGTATATATATAATTTAAATGTGAGAAGATATAAAAATAAAAAATAGGGGTAAAATGAAAATGAAAATGAAAATGAAAAGGATAATGGG
>NZ_KQ960151.1:111384-158041 GCF_001553085.1 Parvimonas sp. KA00067
AAAAGGATAATGGGATTTTTTCTTGCTCTAGTAATATTTATGGGTTATCTACCTTTAAATCCAACAGCTAGCTATGCAAATGGCAATGTAGAGATAAATGATACAAACTTTGAGGATGAAATTTTTAGAAATTATGTAAAGGATAATTTTGATAAAGATAAAGATAACTATTTAAGTCAGGACGAGTTAAATAAGGTTAAAAATATTTACATATACGGCCAATCAGTTTCTTCTTTAAAAGGAATTGAATATTTTAAAAATCTTACTAAATTGTATTGTTATGAAAACAAGCTAAGAAGTTTAGATTTAAGAGAAAACACAAAGCTTATTGAATTGGATTGTAATAAAAACAAGCTAACAAAGTTAGATATAAGTAAAAACAAAAATCTTACTATATTGAATTGTATATCCAACAAGCTAACAAGTTTAGATGTAAGAGAAAACACAAAGCTTATTGACTTGTTTTGTTCTTACAACAAGCTAACAAAGTTAGATATAAGTAAAAACAAAAATCTTACTAAATTTTATTGTGATAACAACAAGCTAACAAGTTTAGATATAAGTAAAAACAAAAATCTTACTAACTTGTGGTGTTATAACAACAATCTAACAAGTTTAGATTTAAGAAACAACACAAATCTTACTCGCTTGTATTGCAGTGAAAACAAGCTAGAGAGTTTAGATATAAGTAAAAACAAAAATCTTACTAACTTGAGGTGTGATAACAACAAGCTAAGAAGTTTAGATTTAAGAAACAACACAAATCTTACTAAATTGTATTGTTATGAAAACAATCTAACAAGTTTAGATGTAAGTAAAAACACAAAGATTTTTGGATTTTATTGTAGAAATCAACAATACAAAATAACAGTAATTAAGGGCATAAGAGAATTTAAATATAGCGAGTTCCCAGGGCAATTTGATAAAGATAAAGTTACTTCACAAGTTGGAGCAAGTTTTGGTACTGATGCTCTTACAGTTGATAGTGATGATACAAATAAAGTAACTTACAAGTATAAAGTTGACGACAATAGAGAGATGGATGTAACATTAAATGTTACCTATTTTGACCCAGAAAATGTAGAAAGTATGGTAGTAAAAGAACAACCAAAAAAACTAAGCTACACAGAAGGAGAAAAACTAGACCTATCAGGACTTGTAGTAACATTAACAGACAATCAAGGCTTAACAAAAGATGTAGAATTTAAAGACTTTGGAGCATATAAAATCACAACAAATCCTATAGATGGAACAGCTTTAACATTAGAAAACAATAGAAAAGGCGTAAAATTAACAAAAGGTTTGTTAACTGCACAAACAAATGCATTAACAGTAAAGGCAAAAGTAACACCTTTGCCTTCACCAACACCTACAGATCCAGCAATAGTAGGACCGGTAGATCCAACAGATCCAAACGGCGGAAAACCGGCAGATACAAGCAAGTACTGGACAGTAACCTTTAAAGCAGACTCAGCAAAGGGAACAATGGGAACTAAAAATACATTCTATGTATTAAAGAATTCAGGAAAAACATTAGCAGACCTAGCAAAGGATGCACCAAAGGTTACAGCAAAAGCTGGATTTAAATTTACAGGTTGGGAACCAGCATTAGATGCAAATACAACTATCAATAAAGATATGACAGTAAATGCAAAATTTGAAAAAGTAGCAGTAACACCAGCACCAAAAAATCCACCAGTTGTAGGGACAGAAGATCCAACACAACCAGGTAAAAAGCCACAAGTAGCTAACAATAAGGCACTTCCAAAGACAGCTAATAGTATGAACATAGAATTGTACACTTTTCTTATGATACTTTCAGCAGGACTATTTGTTGTAGCATTTAAAAGAAAAAAAGAGAGTTAATAGATAACTCAAATAGAAAGAAATCGACCTTTAAGATTTAAGGGTCGATTTTTTATTTATTCTTTCATCTAAGATATTTTTAATAAAATTTCGTTAAATTATTTTATAATCAAATGCTAATAGATGTAAAATAGAAAACAAAAAATTTTTATTAACTTTTTGATTTAATTATATTTTTTTAAAATATCCTAGATTGCAAGAACTAAAAAGCTGATAACTAATACTACCGGATTTTTTAACATAAATTTTTCCTCCTAAATAATTTGTTTTTTAAATTAAAAAAAAACATATTTTTTATATCATATATAAATATTCATATTTTTGTAAATAGAAATACTAAATCAATATAAATTTTTTAAAAAAATATTGAAAAGAATTATTAAAAGTTGTATAATATATTTAACGACGATTGTGTCGCTTTGTTTTAGTGTATAAAATATAAATATTTACAAAAAGGAGATTTATTATGCGTAATGAAAGACTACCTGCTGATGAGAGAAAGAGGCAGATTAGATATTGTGCGAAGGATGTTTTTATTCGTAAGGGATTTCACAATACGACTATGGAGGATGTAATAGCAGAGAGTGGCTTAAGTAAAGGTGGAGTTTATAGACATTACAAGAGTACAACGGAAATGATGTATGATTTAATGGAAGATGGTTGTGATTATAGATATAATGTTGTAGATAATTTTTTAAAAGAGCATAAAGATTTAGATAAATACGATATTATTTCCGAAATTATTGTAGAGAAAATTTTAGCTGATAATGAGCTTTTGGCTGTTTATGTTATGTTTCTTCAAGAAAAAAATTATGATGAATCTTTGGAAAACTTATATTTGAAATTGGAAAGAGAAACTTTGATTAATATGAGAAGTCTTTTGAAAAATATGGGTATTAATTTTGATTTTATAGATGATAGGTTCTTTTCTGATTTTATAAACAGTTTAATTTTGGGAGGAGAAATTTTAAAGGCAAAGGGAAACTTTTATAAAAATAAAGAAAATTTAAAAGATATGATAAAAATTTATTTTAAAAATTTAGATAGATAGGAGGGTTAATTATGGAACTGATAAAAAAGTATGTAAATAAAAATGTTTTTAGTTATTTACTATCAGTTGTTTTTGCGATTTTGGGAGTCGCAATGGGACTTATAACTTACATTATTCTTGCTAAGTTGGTGGTTTCAGTTGTTAGTGGAAATATGGATATTTCTTTCTATACACAAAATATTATTTTTATTTTGGGAGCTTTCGTTTTGAAAGAAGTTTTTGCAGGGATTTCTACTTTAATTTCTCATACTGCAACTTTTAAAGTTTTGGCTGATATGAGAAAAGATATTATGGGGAAATTATTTAAAATGCCCTTAGGAGATATTTTAAATTACAGTACGGGAAAATTAAAGGATATAATTGTTGACCAAGTTGACCATATGGAAACTTCTTTGGCGCATATTATTCCTGAGGTAACAGCCAATTTAGTTGGACCTATTGTGCTTTTAGGATATATGTTGATTTTAGATTGGCGTCTTATGTTGTTGTCTTTAATTCCTCTTGTAATTGGTTTTGGTGCAATGGCAACAATTATGAATAAAAGCTATCAATTAAGTTATAAAAAGTCTGTTGAAATAGGACAAAAGATGAATAATTCAGTTGTTGAGTATATTAATGGGGTTGAGGTTATTAAGGCTTTTAATCAAAGCGACAGCTCTTATGAAAAATATTCTAAGTCTGTTTATGATAATGCCAGTTTTTTCTATAATTGGATGAAGTCTTGTTCAATAAGGTCTGCAATGGGGATGCATTTATCTCCAATGGGACTTTTAACTATTTTGCCTTTTAGTGTTATTTTTTATTTGAATGGGAGTTTGAATGTTGTAAATTTAATTGCAATAATTATTTTATCTTTTGGAACTATTGAAAATTTAATAAAGATTTCAGCTTATATTGATGATTTAGCTAGAATTGGAACAATAACAGGAGAAATTCAAGGAATTTTAAGTTCAAAAGAATTGATACATTCAAATTCTGATTTTGAAATTAAAAATTTTGATATAGACTTTGAAAATGTTTCATTTGCATATAATGAAGATAAACAAATTTTAGAAGATTTATCCTTAAATATAAAGGAAAATAGAGCTACTGCATTTGTTGGACCAAGTGGTAGTGGTAAGAGTACGATTACAAAGTTAATTGCAGGTTTTTGGGATGTTGACAAGGGAGATATAAAAATCGGTGGAGTTAGTTTGAAAGATATTTCTTTGAAAAAACTTTCTGATTTGATTTCTTATGTTTCGCAAGATAATTTTCTTTTTGATATTAGCATAAAGGAAAATATAAGAATTGCAAAACCTGATGCAACTGATGAAGAAATTGTTGAAATGGCTAAAAAATCCGGTTGCCACGAATTTATTATAAATTTGGAGAATGGATACGATACTATTGTTGGAGAGGGCGGAAGTCATTTGTCCGGAGGAGAAAGACAAAGAATTTCTATTGCAAGGGCTATGCTTAAAAATGCACCAATAGTTATTTTGGACGAGGCAACTTCTTATATTGATGCTGAAAATGAAAGTATTATACAAGAGTCAATCAGTAATTTGGTTAAGGGTAAAACTTTGATTATGATTGCTCATAGACTTAGAACTGTAACAAATGTTGATGAAATTTTTGTTATAGAAAATGGGAAAATAAATTCAAAAGGAACACATAATGAACTTATTGAAAATTCAAAACTTTATAAGGAAATGTGGGATTCTGCAATAAAGGGGGAAGAGTAATGCTTACAGTATTTAGAAAAATATGGAATTTTTCCATAAAAGAACAAAAAAATATAAAATTTTCTATTTTCTTTGCACTTTTAAATGCAATATTTAACTCTTTTCAATTTGGCGCAATTTATTATATTCTAAATAAAATTTTTACAAATACTTTAGAAACTAGAGATGCCTTAATTGTATTTTTGATTATGCTTGTATGTGTAGTTGGGAAGATTTTTACTCAAAAGACTTCACAGCTACAACAAACTCATGCAGGATATTTTATGTCTGCTCATAGGAGAATAGAAATTGGAGAAAAAATCAAAAAAGTTCCAATGGGATTTTTCTCAAGTTTTAATCTTGGAAAACTTACAACTCTTGCGACTACAAACTTAAGTCAAATAGAAATGTGGGTGCCAATGTTACTTGTAATGGTACTTGGAGGAATGCTTACAACTTTTGTTTTTGTTGTTGGATTGTTCTTCTTTAATTACAAAATTGCTTTGATTGCAACTTTAGGAATATTTGCATTTTTATTTGTAACTGCTATGATGGAAAGAAAATCCAGAAAAAATGCTATGAAGGCGCATAAGATACAAGCAATACTTACTTCACAAGTTCTATCTGCACTTTTAGGAATGCAAATTATTAAGTCATATAATCTTGTTAATGAAAATAATAAAGATTTGGAAAAATCTTTTGATGATGTTCGTGATTATACATTGGGCTTGGAAAAAACTTTAATTCCTTACAACATAATTCAAAAGATTGTAATCGCCATAACAACAGCTTGTATGCTTTATGTTTCTTTTAATATGTATGTTGCAGGTAGTATAATTTTGTCCGATTTAATTATGCTTACTATTGCAAGTTATGTAATTTTTAATGGGATTATCGGAGCAGGTAGTGTAATGGCAATTCTTAGAGTTACTGAAAATGCGATAGATTCACTAAATTATGTAAATGAAATTCCTGATATGAAAGAGGGAAGCGTTGAAAAAGAAATTGATAACTTTGATATAGAATTTAAAAATGTTGAATTTAGTTACAATAAAAAGAAGATTTTGGATAATATTTCTTGTAAGATAAATCAAAATAATTTAACTGCAATAGTTGGGCCGTCAGGCTCCGGAAAGACAACTTTTTGTAATTTGATTGCAAGATTTTGGGACGTAAATTCAGGAAGTATTTTGATTGGTGGAAAAGATATAAGAGAATATTCACTTAAAAATTTAATGAAAAATATTTCTTTTGTTTTCCAAAATGTTTATCTTTTTGAAGATACAATAGAAAACAATATAAAATTTGGAAAGCCGAATGCAACTAGAGAAGAAGTTATTGAAGTTGCTAAAAAGTCTATGTGCCACGACTTTATTATGAGTTTACCTGATGGATACGATACAATTATTGTTGAGGGAGGTTCTAACCTTTCAGGAGGAGAAAAACAAAGAATTTCAATCGCAAGAGCTATGCTAAAAGATGCACCGATAATAATATTTGACGAGGCAACTGCGAATGTTGACCCTGAAAATGAAGATAAATTACAAAATGCAATCGAAGAGCTGACAAAAGATAAAACTGTTATAATGATTGCACATAGATTAAAGACAATCAGAAATGCAAATCAAATTTTAGTTCTAAACCAAGGACATATCGAAGAATCCGGAACACATAGTGAATTGATTGTCAACAATGGTTTATATAAAGATTTAATCGACTCAAAGAATAAATCAGTTAATTGGAAAATAGAAAATTAGAAAAAAGGGTAGCAATGGCTACAATAAATAAAAAAAGAAATAAATAGTTGATTAAAAAAATCCCAGAGTTTAACTTTGGGATTTTTTGTATATTTGTAAATTATGTGAGAGCAAAAATTATAAAAAATATATTGACTTTTTAAATACATTTATTGTACAATGAATGTACAACAATATATTTAAAGGGGGAAAATTTGTTGAATGCTTTGATTACAAGAAATGACGGTTTACTTTTCGTCATATTACTAATGGTTTCATTATCATTATGGGTACAAAAATATAAAGTTTTTAAATCTTTAGGACCTGTTCTTACAGTTGTAGTACTAGGGATTATTTTATCAAATACCCATATTGTTCCTATTTCTCATGATTTATATGGAGAAATTTCTACTTATTTAGTTCCAGTTGCAATTTCAGTTTGTATGCTTAGTATGAATTTTAAAGAGCTAAAAAAGCTTACTAAAGAGCCTCTATTGGCTTTGGTTTCTGCTATCTTTTCTGTCTGTATAGTTGCTATAATATTGGGAATTTATTTTGCACCGAAAATAATTGAAGGTTGGAAATGCGCGGGTATGTTTGTAGGAACTTATACAGGAGGAACTCCTAACTTAACAGCTATAGCTACAGGACTTGATTGTTCAAGAGAAACTCTTGCTGCGGCAAATGCAGCAGATTATGTTGTTTCAACACCACTTATGGTATTTTTATTTGCATCTCCTATGATTCTTAAAGCATCAAAAAGATGGAATAAATTTTGGCCATATCAACTTAGTGATGAAGAATTAGAAGATGGTGAACAAGAAACACTTATGTCCGATAAAAAATGGTCAATAAAAGATATAACTTGGTTACTTACTATAGGTTTTGCTGTAACATTTTTTACTACAATTATTTCTCAAAAAATATTTCCTGCAGATTTTTGGAAATCAGGAAGATTATTGATGCTTACAACTGTTTCTATAATCATTTCTCAATTGAAACCTGTAAAAAAATTAAGAGGAAATTTAGATTTAGGATTGTTTTTATCTTTAATTTTTCTTTCAACAATAGGATTTGCAGTTGATTTAAAACAATTTATCGGTTCAGCATTTATGATGACTTTGTATGTATTACTAATGTTAATATTTTGTATATTAGTACATTTAATAATATGTAGATTATTAAAAATTAAATATGAATATGTAATTTTATCAATGGTAGGATGCATTGTAGATGGACCAACATCTGCTCTTACAGCGGCAGGAGCTAATTGGAAATCTCTTATAAATGTAGGATTGATAATGGGTATAATAGCAGGGGCTTTAGGAAATTATGTAGGAATATTTGTATCCTATACAGTTAAATATTTATGTGGTCTATAGGTTAGATTATGTAATATTAAAAAATTTAGGAAGTGATAAAGTAAAATTCACTTCCTTTTTTAATAAAAATATTTATTTAAACAAATAAATACTTTAATGTACATTTGTAAATGATGGATATAACATTTGTTGTGTTTTTTATTTTCTTGATTTTGTGATATAATTAAATTCACAATAAATTAATCTAAACAGAAAATTTTATTTCATCATAATTTACCTTAAAAAAATTATATAAAATGGAAATTATGATATAATTAAATTTACCTTAGACTAATCTAAAAAGAAAATTTAATTTCATCACAAATAGGGATGACGGAGTAAGTAGAGTGATGTTTTTTAATAGCTTGATGTTAAAAGTAAACAAAAATATGAAAGTGGGAAACTATGAGAAATGTTGAAATAAATATAAATGATTCTGCTCAAAGAATTGATAGGTTTTTGAAAAAGTATTTGAATAATGCTAGTACGTCTATGATTCAAAAGTTTTTGAGGACTAAAAAGATAAAAGTTAATAAAAAAAGAGTTGATGCAAATTATATTTTAAATGAAAATGATATTGTGAATATTTTTATTTATGAGGAAGAACTTGAAAAGTTGATTATTTCAAAGACTAAGAAGTATTCATATTCTAAAAAACTTGATGTAGTTTATGAAGATGAAAATATAATTGTTATGAATAAGCCGAAAAATTTGTTATCTCATGCATCTTCAAAAGAGGATTATGGTAATAATTTGGTTGATTTTATGATTGGCTACTTGCTTGAAAAGGGTGATTACAATCCAAGAGTTGAAAAAACTTTTGTTCCTGCGATAATAAATAGGCTTGATAGAAATACTTCAGGTCTTGTTATTGGGGCTAAGAATTCAATGGCGCTTAGAGAGTTAAATAGAATTAAAGAAACCTCTGTTGAAAAATATTATAAAACTGTTGTAAGTGGTTATGTTAAGAAAAATTTTATCATTAATGAAAAACTTGAAAAGAACGAAGAAAAAAACAAATCAAGTATTTCAACAAATGGTAAGGAGTCCATAACAGAAGTTTATGTTGAAAGGAATAATGAAAATTTTAGTTTGCTTAAGATAAAACTTATAACGGGTAGAACTCATCAGATTAGAAGTCATTTAAGTTCTAAGGGATTTCCTATAATTGGTGATGTGAAGTATGGCGATATGGAAGTTAATAAATTTTTTAGAAATAATTTTGATTTAAAGAACCAGTTTTTACACGCAGAAACTATAATTTTTAAAAATATAGAAGGTGAGCTTAGTTACCTTAATGATAAAGAATTTTTTGCTCCAATGGAAGAAAATTACAAAAATATAATTAGAAAAATATTTTGATAAAAAGTTTCATAAATTTTGTTGAGGGTATATTCTTTGTATCAGAACATTAGAGGTGAATATTATGAAAATTATAATTGATGAAAAAGCTAAAAATTTTTTAGAAAAGAAAAACAATAGTGTTATGACTGTTGAGGTTAGAGGTTGCAGTTCTTGAAGTGGTGTTGTTTTAAAACCAATGGCTTCATTAGGTAAACCTTTAAATTTAGATAAATATACATTAGAAAATATTGATGGAATAGATGTGTATGTTATGAATGGAATTAAAGCAGTTAATGATACTGTTACTGTTTCAACTATGAGTTTTCTATTTATGGAAAATTTGGTAGTTAATGGAATAATTGTTTAAAAGGCTGTTTATACAGTCTTTTTTGTTAGGAGTGATTAATATAAAAGTTGTTATAAATGAAAAAGCAAAAAAACTTTTAAAAGAAAATCAAAAGGATATAACTCTTGAGCTTAAAGGTTGGAGTAGCTGAAATTGTTCAACTGAATTAAAACCGTCGGTTTCGATTGGTAAGCCTAAAAATACAAATGCTTTTGATTTTTTTGAAGTGGATAATTTTAATATTTACATTACTAGAAAACTTCCTGAAGATTCTTTTGTAGAAATTTCTTCAGCTACTTTTTATGATTTGGAGTATTTGATAGCAATAGTTAATTAAGATTTTATATTGTATTGAACTATTGTGTGTTGAACTATGTGATAATTTTTTGTACATTTGTAAATAACATTCTTGACATGTACATTTATAAATGACATTCTTGACACTTATTGCAAAAAATGTTAAAATGTACCCAATAACGATATTAGGGGAGAAAGGAGAGAAAGGAGAGAAAGATGAATAAAAAAATTATAAAACATTTTTTGATTCCCGGGGCACTGAGTCTGACACTTGTGTTTCAGACACAAAGCTCTTATGCCTCTAAAGAAAAAAATGACATCCTACCACCCGGCAATATAGGCCAAAGCGTTGGAAATCCACAAGGGGGGGGTAGAAGGTAGTGAAAACAACCAACAACCTAGTCCTGTTGACGGACGACAAAGTGGAGAAAATCCTAGCGATCAAAAAAGCCCAAGCCAAAAACCAGATGAAAAGGAAAAAAATAAAACTGAGGTTCCTTATGAGGATGAGAACTATAACAAAAATTACCAAAATCATCCAATAGAAGAAGAAGGAACTGGCAAGTATAAATTTGAAAAGGGCAAGGAATTAAGTCAGGAAGAAATTGATAAAGAATTTGCAAAATACAAGGAAAATGCTTCCCAGTTTGTCAAGGTCCAAGAATGGATAGCAAAGCTTAAGAACATAAACCTCCTAGGCTTAGAAAAAAATGAAAGTTCTAGGTTTTACGAAATAGACATGGGAGATAATGCTTATTTTTTGTCACCAAAGGGTTTCAAAATATACAAAAATATTGATAGAGGAATTCTTTTAGCACATGACTTAGCAAATGATAAAATATATGATCTATATCACTACTATTTCGAAGAAAAAGGTTATAAATTAAATTATATAATCGGGGCAGGATCAGACAAGGTTTATGAAAACCCAACCAAACTTTATGGATCATATGTGAAAAAAATAGATGATGGAAATGGCAATATAAGTTATGAATACTACAGGGGAAGTGAGCCTAGCAAGGAAGATTTAGATAAGGTAAAAAAGGTATTAAAAGAAACGCCAAGTGCCCTATTAGAACAACTTGGTGAGAAAAACTATAATAAAATTGTTGAAAGAGCCTATCAGGCTGTCCTTGTCAATTCCTACCTATTAAAAAATGAAAAAGATATGTCAAAAGAGGATAGAAAAAATATCGTTGACTATGTTTACCGTTTTGGTCTAAATTATAAAAATGAAGAATTAGGGATAAAAAAGACTGAATCAAATGGATATGTAGATGTCTCTCCAATGGGATATGCTCAGAAAAATGCTGATGGAACATATAAATATAAGTATAAGGTTAAACTCAATTCTATAACATCTAATGATAAGTATTCTGCAACCCACTTTGATATATATGCTCCAATAGCTGCCAAAAACCTCAAGTTCAAACTAACCGGAGTCCAAGAATATAAGAAAAATGATGACGGGACCTACACTTATGATCACAAAAATGTAGGTGTAGACCTAGAAATAGCTAGTACTGAGGATAAGGTCATAAGAGACCTTATAGAAGCAGATAATAAGACTATACCAAGGCCAACTGAATACATACCTAATGATAAATATATAGAAGAAAGTGTTTGGAATAATGATGAATACAAGCATAGAGAAAACACCTTCTCTATTCCTTATTATAATGATCTAAAGGATAAAAAAAGTCTTAAAAATAAGGTCGTAGAGTTTGATAAAAATGTAAAATTTGACAACTCAACTACTTCCCCATACGGAGATAAAGCGGTAATAGACGAAGAAAGATATAAGGACGGTTATAAACCGAAGGATAATGACAATGTCCTAAGCCCTGCAATCCACTACAGACATTTTAGAATTGTAAACCCTCAAAGTGGAGGTCCTATCACCCTTGAGGCAGAATTTGATGTTGACGAATCAGTAGTAGAAAAATCTCCTAATATGCCACTAGGAGCTAGGATTTTAACAGGATTAGCAGATACTAACCCAACTGCCTTTAACTTTGAATTAACCGGAAGTAAGCCAAGTCATTTTGCAGAAAGACCTGGCTATGGTACTTCGAATGGGAGTTATTTGGGTAGCCCATTTGATGATAAGGATAAGGGTAAATACGACTCTATAAATCAAAGCCTAAAAGATATTTATGGACAGGGCTACTCTACAATATTCAACCATCCAGAGCTAATCAAGCCGGGAGCTTTTGATATAAATGGATTTTATGGAAGTGCTGGAGGTGGACCAAGCGAATATACTGGAGACGATCAGAAAATAGGGCTTAAAATAGGAAAAAGATCTTATGACTATGGTGAATATATTGACAATGAACTTAAAAAGGGTCATGATTATAGCAAGGATAAAGACCTAGAAGTATATATGAGGACATCTGGGGCTAGCTCCTCTGATATAGGTGTCCAAATTGCTAATGGCTACGGCAGGTACGGAGACTATAGAGAAAAGACCAAGGTCAAAGAAGATAAGTTCGTAGAAAATCTTATGACCATAAAAGACTTAGAAATTAAAAAGTCAACTCAAAAGATTAATGAAGTTTATAAAGCCGACTTTACTAAGGATTATAGTGAAAATGGAAAAATTTCCAAGAAAAAACTCCAAGACGCAGACCTAATTGAAAGTGATGAAGGTCCTGCTAATGGAGCAAAAGATTTTTCGTCAGACTCCGGAAGCTTTGGACCAGCAGGAATTGGCCTGGGCATAGACGGAAGGACAAATGCTGACCAGACTCGTGGTGGAGTAGATGTCACTCCAATTGGCAAGGTCAAGAAAAACCCAGATGTGACTCCAATTGGTAAAGTAGAGAAAAAAACAGATGGTAGCTGGAAATATGAGTACCAAGTGAGCGTTAAGTCACTATATTCATATGGTGCCGGAAAAACTGCCGGTGACTACAATATTGTACTACCTAAAAATGCTAAAAATATAGAATTTACTCTTGTTGGAAATAATGACAATTATAGTTCAAGGTTTAATCAAATATGGGACTTAGAAAATATAGAAGATGCTTTAAATGATTATGAAAAACAGATTATAAGCAAGGTTAAGGCTGATTTGAAAAAAAGGGGTCTTTCAGATAATTTAACAAGAGATGAAATAGTAGGTATTATGGAAAAAACTACAGGTACAAAATATTACAATAAAGACCAGAAGCTAGAAGTAGAAGATTGGAGTATAGGTGATAGCAAGGGTAAGTTTATCTCAAGTTCTGATGAAATAACAGCTAAATATGAATTGTTTAAAAAACGTATAGACATCATACCAGACGAAGTTTATGCTGATGCGGGCACAAATAAAAAAGAATATCGAGATAAATTAGAGGCTGAATATGAGCATGCAATGAATGATTTAACAAGTCAGCAAAATTCTCATAAAACTTTCTTAACAGAAGCTAATAGACCAGCCTACTTAGAAGCAGGTAAGATTGATAGTCTAAAAAAATCCTATATCTTTAGCAACTTTAAGGGGATAGACCTCACTGAAGTGCTTAATTACTATGAGTTTTACATCGACAATAAGCTAAGAAGTGAAACAGATGCTCTAGATCAAAAATATAATGACAAAGAGAGTGAAGAATATAAAAAAGAAAAAAATAAGATTACTGAAAAATACCAAAAACTAAAAAGACAGAAAAATGTATCTATCCATGGTTGGTTTGGTACAGGCAACATTGGTTATGAAAGTGAAATGGGAGACTATACTGATCTTTTAGGCCATAAAGTTAAGCTAATAGCAAAGAGAGGATATACTAATGGCAACCCTGGTATAAGTGGTAAGGCTAATATTGGCAACCTAAATATATACACCTTTAGCAGTAAAAATAATTATGGAACGGTAGGATTAAGGGTGACCTTTGATGTTGACGATGAGGTCGCTCGCAAGTCACCATATATGCCTCTAGATATTAGGAGTGCTTGGTTTAGTAAAAAAGACCTGCCAGGAAGAAATCCGGATGAGCCTGAAAATGAAGACTTGCTAAAATTCAATAAGCTAGCGGATAGGTATGTAAATAAAAAAACTGGTCAAGAAATATCACAATCTGCTTTCATGGACTTATCAGATAAGGATAAGCAAGATTATTATGCAACAAATTATTACTATGTTGAACATCCAGAAAATATAAAGAAAGAAATGTTTGACATCCATGGACTTCATAGTGAGTCAAGTGCAAATATAACAACATATACTGGTAGATGGCAAGAAATAGGTGAAGACATAGAACCTTGGGGTGACAATCTAAGAGAATATAGTTTTGAGGCCCTAAAAGACCTAAATCTTAGACAATATAGACATACAGGATTTATTATGGGAGTTAATGAAGACTATAGGGATATTGCTGTGAATGGACCCCCACCAGAGACTCCACCGGAAACTCCACCAGAGACTCCACCGGAAACTCCGCCGAAAACTCCACCGGAAACTCCGCCGGAAACTCCACCGGAAACTCCACCGGAGACACCACCAAAAACAAATAATCCAAGAATTCCAAAAACTGGTATAGGTGGTATGGGAAGTGTATTAGGAGTATTGGCTAGTTCGGTATTTGGCTTGTTTGCAAGCAAGAAAAAAGAAAAATAATTTTTATAAAGGTGATGTTGCAGAATAGAGAAATCTATTATGCTCATCACTTTTTTCTTGTATATCTGTATATATCTGTATATATCTGTATATATCTGTATAAAGCCATTAATTTCTATAGCTTTCTAAGATTTCTTTAGCGGCTATTTTATAGACGGAAATTTCACTATAATATTCTTCTGCGAATTGTTTATCTTCAGGATTTTTCTTGTGATATTTGTAGATTTCACGATACTTATTTATAGTATTTATATTTTTCATATCTTGATACAAAATCTTCATTTCAGCTTCAATTTTCTTTATTTTGTCTAACAAGTTTTGTCTATCATCGGCAGATTTTTTGATTAGATCATCGAGTTGTGTAATTGAATTAATTTCCTGTTCTCTTAATTTAATTATTGAATCAGCCATTATTTTGATATTATGTTTTCTTGCCCAGACTTCGTAACCTTTAGAGGATTGTGCTTTTATATTAGTTGATATTTTTTAAATTAGAGAAGAATAGATATTATTGGGATAAATAGAAAATTTCAGATAAAAATCAGCATTATAACTAATATTCGTGAAGAGAGATGAATTAATAAAACCTCTTAAATGATAATAATGTGTTGAACTATGTGATAATTTTTCTACTTGAAAAAATTTGCGAAATGTGATATTATATGTGAATAAGTAGCGATAAAATTATTTTTAGGAGGAAATTTTATGTGCGGTATTGTTGGATACATTGGTAGTTCAAATGCTATTGATGTAATTTTAAACGGATTAGAAACTTTAGAATATAGAGGATACGATTCATCTGGAATCGCATTTTTAGAAGATAATAAAATAGATGTTGTTAAAACTGTTGGAAGAATCAGCAATTTAAGAGAAAAATTAGAAAATGAATATAAAAATAAAATTTCAAATATTGGAATAGGGCATACAAGATGGGCAACTCATGGAGTTCCATCAGATGAAAACTCACACCCACATTTAAGTATGAATTCAAAATTTGCAGTAGTTCATAATGGAATAATCGAAAATTATTTACATTTAAAAGAAGAACTTTTAGCTAAAAATTTTGTTTTTAAATCAGAAACTGATACGGAGGTTATTCCTCAATTATTGGAAGACTTAGATGATGGAGATTTTTTAAGTACAGTTTTTAAAATGAGAGCAAAGGTAAATGGAAGTTATGCTTTTGGGATTTTAAAACAAGATACTAAAGAGCTTATTGGAACTAGAAAAGAAAGTCCTTTAATCGTTGGTATTGGCGATGGAGAGTTTTTCATTGCGTCAGATGTTATTGCAGTTTTGAAATATACAAGAGATATTATTTATCTTGAAAATGGAGATTTAATTCATTTTAAAGATGGAAAATATACTATTTATGATGAAGATAACAATGTTGTTACTAGAGAAGTTAAACATGTTGATTGGTCTGTTGAGACAGCTACAAAAGGTGGCTATGACCATTTTATGTTAAAGGAAATTTATGAACAACCAAAAGTTATTGAAGAAACTTTCCTTAGAAGATTAGACGAAAATGATGAATTAGTTTTAGACGGAATGGAAAGTTTATTAAATGAAAATTTAAGCAAATTTAATAAATGTTATATTGTGGCTTGTGGTACAGCATATCATTCAGGGCTTGTTAGTAAGGAAATTTTGGAAAAAGCCTTAAGATTTCCTGTAATTGTCGATATTGCATCTGAATTTAGATATTCAGACAGAATGGTAGATGATAAAACTTTGGTTATAATCATCAGTCAATCAGGAGAAACTGCTGATACACTTGCAGGACTTAGAGAGGCTAAAAAGAAAGGAGCAACTATTTTAAGTGTTACAAATGTTGTCGGCTCATCAATAGCCAGAGAGTCAGACAATGTGTTTTACACTTGGGCAGGACCTGAAATAGCAGTTGCAAGTACAAAGGGTTATACAACACAAGTTACTGCTCTTTATATGATTGCTTTAAAATTTGCTAGAATTTTAGGAACAATTTCTTTAGATGAATATAAAAATATAATTTCAAATTTAAAGCAATTGCCAAGCAAAATAGAAACTTTATTGAAAGATACAGAAATTTATAAAAAAATTGCATTAGAATTAAAAGACAAGAATACTTGTTTCTACTTAGGAAGAGGTCTTGATTATTATACTGCTATGGAAAGTGCATTGAAATTAAAAGAAATTTCATATATCTATACTGAAAGCTTTGCAGCCGGCGAGTTAAAACATGGAACTATCGCTTTGATTGAAGAAGGAACTCCTGTTTTTGTGGTTGCAACTCAAGAGAGATTATATGAAAAAATTATTTCAAATGTAAAAGAAGTTAAAGCAAGAGGAGCGCATGTTGTTGAAATAACTCACTTGGATAACAATCTTGACGTTTCTGATGAAAAAATATTAATTCCGGGTACAATAGAAATTTTAATGCCTATAATTTCAGTTGTTGCAAGTCAACTTATTGCTTATTATGTATCCTTAGCAAAGGGAAATGATGTTGATAAGCCAAGAAATTTAGCGAAATCCGTTACGGTTGAATAGAATTAGAGGGGGACTTTGAAGTCCCTTTTTTGATAAAAGTTAGGAGAAAATTATGTATAAATTAATAGCACTTGATATGGACGGAACAACTTTTAATGAGGAGCATAAAATCTCAGATGTTGTTAAAGATGCCTTATTTTACGCTATGGAAAAAGGTGTAAAGATTGCATTTATTTCAGGTAGAGAGGAATTTACAATAAAACAAACCTTAGAGGAGTTAAAAATAGATACTTATTATGGAGCTTTAAATGGTAGTTTAATTTCTACAACTTACAGCAAAGTTCCAAAATTTGTAAAGAGTTTAAATAAAGAATATCTTTTTGATATTTTAGATACTATTGAAAAGAATGATTTGACACCAATAGTTTTTTTGGAAAATTTAATTTTTACAAATGATTCAAATGATGAATATGTTGATATTATTTCTAAATTTATAAATCCTAAAATAGTTAGGGTTAAGAGTGTTAAGGAATATATTTTAGAAAATAATTTAGAAGAAAAGGTCTTGAAAATTGGAATTTGTCAAGAATATGATGTTTTGAAAATTTTAGAAGAAAAGTTTTCTGATACGATAAAAAGTGAATATACTTTAGCTTTTTCATTGCCTTTCTTTTTTGAATTAATGGCAAAAGATACAGATAAAGGTTCTTGTTTAAGGGAAATTTGTAGGCTTAATGATATAGAATTGTCTGAAACTATCGCAATTGGAGATGGAGAAAATGACATTCCTATGTTAAACATTTCAGGACTTTCTATTGCAATGGGTAATGCTATGGAAAATGTAAAGAAAAATGTTGATTATATAACTGATACGAATAAAAATGACGGAGTTGCAAAGTCTATAAGAAAGTTTATTTAGAGGAAAGTTATGAAAAAAATTTTTGTTGATAAAGTTGATAATGTCGAAGATTTTGTTAATACAGTAGTATCTGTTGCGATAGAAAACAATGCATCAGATATACATTTTGAGCCAAGAGAAGATGCTTTTTATATAAGATATAGAATTGACGGAGAACTTATTGATATCTATAAAGTCAGCAGTTTTAATGCTCCTATTATAATTTCTCGTATAAAAATCATCTCAAAAATGGATATTACAATTAAGAGAATGCCACAAGACGGAAGATTAGATTTTAATTTTAATGAAAATTCAGTTGACATTAGAGTTGCATCTGTTCCTGTAATTTTGGGCGAAAAAATTGTAATGAGAATTTTAAATTCCGGAAATTTTAAAATTGATATTGACAATTTAGGACTTTATGAAGAAGAAAAATATCTAATAGAAAATATTATAAAAAGTCCAAACGGTGTTTTAATCATAAGTGGGCCGACGGGAAGCGGTAAATCTTCAACACTCTACTCATTTGTAAAAAAATTACAAAAAGAAAGTATCAACATAATTACTTTAGAAGACCCGGTTGAAGTTAGGATTAGTGGAATAAACCAAATAAATATAAATCAAGCATTGGGACTTGACTTTGCAACCGGACTTAGAGCTATGTTAAGACAAGATTTTGAAGTTGGTTTGGTTGGAGAAATGAGAGATAGAGAAACTGCAAATATTGCTCTTAGAGCAGGGATAACAGGGCATCTCATTTTTACAACTTTACATACAGCAGATACAGTTTCAGCGATAATTAGACTTTTGAATTTGGGAATAGAAAATTATGTAATTTCTTCCGGAGTAATTGCTATTTTATCGCAAAGACTTGTTAGGAAACTCTGTCCAAAATGTAAAGTTAAAAGAGCTTTAACTGAATTTGAAAAGGAGAATTTTAAGAAAAACGGTCTTGAAATTCCAGAATATATTTACGATAAATGTGGCTGTGAAGATTGTAATAGTGGATATATTGGAAGAACTTTGATTTTAGAGCATTTAATTTTAGATGATGAAATAAAAGAAATCATAAATGAAAATTGTAACAGTGTTAGACTTTATGAATACTTTAGAAAAAATGGAAATGAAAGTTTGTATAAAAACGGACTTAGAAAAATTGCTGACGGGATAACAAGTTTTGAAGAGGTTAATAAAATTTTGTTTTCATTAGGAGAGTTTGGAAATGAGTTTTAAAGAAAAATTTTTTAATATTTTAAATATGGAAATTGGAAATAAACTTAATTTACTTGATTTAAGTATTTCTCTAAAAGAGGCGGGACTTCTTTTAAAATCAAATATTAATACTGCTGAAACGATAAATTTACTTTCAAAAACTTCTCCAAATAAGACTTTAAAGAAAATTTTTGCAGAAGTTTATGAAAACTTATTAAAAGGATTTGACTTATATCAATCTTTTTCGGAAACGAAAAAATTTGACAATTTATTTTTATCTTTAATAAAATCTGGGGAGAGTTCAGAAAAATTATCGGAAGTTTTCTTGTATTTATCATTGTATTACGAAAAGAAATACAAACTGAAACAAAAACTTATAAGTATAATGACTTACCCTATTATATTACTTTTTGTTACATTTGTGGTTTTAGTTTTTCTTTTAAACAATGTAATACCAATGTTTTTAGAGATTTTTGAAGATAGTAATGTAGAACTTCCTAAAGTTACAAAATTTTTAGTAAAAAGTACAAATTTTGTAAAGCAAAATTATTTATATATAATTTTAGGAATTTTAATTTTTGTTATTTTTATAAAATTTATTTCAAAGAAATATTCAGTTAGAAAATTCTTTGGAAAAATGCTTTTTAAAATTCCTTATATAAAGGTGCATTACCAAAATTACATCACTTCAATAGTTGCAAAAAATCTTACGATTTTGTTAAATGGAAATATAAGTATAGTTGAGGCTTTGGAAATTGTAAAAAATTCTACAAGAAACATTTTTATTAGTGAACATCTGGAAGTTGCTATTTTAAAAATAAAAAGCGGAAAGCTAATTTCAAATTCTTTGAAAGACGATTTGATTTTCAACCTTGCATTTATAAATATGCTTGCAATAGGAGAAAATAGTGAAAACTTAGTTGAAATACTTGAAAGTGCGACGGAGTATTACGACCAAAAAATAAATTATTCAGTTGATAAAATATTACAATACTTACAACCTATTATAATAATTTTAATTTCATTGTTTGTTGCATTAATCGTCTTTGCAATAGCAATACCGATTTTTGACTTGTCAAACGGAATAAGTATAGAATAGAAAGCAAAAGCTACGATTTTTTCGTAGCTTGTTTTTTTCTTATTTTTCTTTGATTTCTGCTAAGATATTCTTAATATCTGTTAAGATTTCTTCTTGTGTTGGAGCTTTTGGTGCTTCTTCAAGTACTTCTTCTTTCTTTCTTGATAATTTATTCATAGCTTTTACCATCATAAAGATACAAAATGCAATAATTAGAAAATCAATAACATTTTGAATAAATGCTCCATATTTAAAAGCTACTTCTGCAATTTCTTTAGACTTATCTCCAGCTTTTAATACAATTTTTAGGTCTGAAAAATTGATACCACCTGTTAAAATTGAAAGTAAAGGCATTAGAATGTCATTTACTAAAGATGTAACAATTTTACCAAATGCTCCACCGATGATAACCCCAACTGCAAGGTCCATAACATTACCTTTTAAGGCAAATTCTTTAAATTCTTTTAACATAAACATCCTCCTAAATAAATGTGATATAATAAATATGAATTTACAATTCTTGTGTAAAAGAATATTTATTTCATCATATTTACCTTTTTAAATTTATTAAAATGGAAATATGATATAATATACATAACTTAAAAAAGTTAAGTCATAATTACTAAGATTAATTATACCCAATTACATAAAATTTAATCATTTAGGAGATTAATATGTTACAAAAAGTTTTAGTTAGTAATAAAGCTAGTGAAAGTTTTTTTGAACTTTTAAATTCAAAAAATATTGAATATATAAAAAGTGTAGATAATGAAAAATTTAATAAAAATTATAATGACCATATCGATATTAGCGTTTTGAAAGTTGATGATGAAATTTATATTGAAGATTCTGTTTTTGAATATTATAGTGAATTTTTAAAAGAGTTTAGGTTAAAAAGAATTTGCGTTTCAGGTTTTAAAAATAGTGAAATTGTTTTAAATATCGCAAAGAATGATAAGTACTTTTTTCATAATGAAAAATTTACAACAAATGAAATTTTTGAAAAGCTGAGTTTGAATAGAAAATATATAAAAGTAAATCAGGGATATGCAAATTGTAGTATGATTTGTTTTAAAAATCATATCATAACAAGTGATGAGGGAATTTATAAGACTTTAAAAAATGAAAAAATAAATGTGGAATTTGTTACAATAGACGGAATTATATTAAATGGATATAAAAATGGATTTATCGGAGGAACTTGCGGTTTTGTTTCTGATGATACTTTATTGTTCTATGGTGATGTGACAAAATACAAAGATTATGATATAATTAAACACATAGCGGATGAAGAAAATGTGAAAATAATTTTTCCAAAAGATGAAGAATTTGTCGATTTGGGTGGGATTATTTCACTATGGAGGTAATTATGGGATTTATAAAGCCAAGCAATGTTGTTGGAACTATGGAACTTTTGCCTAGTGAACAAATTTTGTTTGATAATGTTAAAAATATAATTGAGGATACTTTTAAAAAGCGTGGTTTTTTACCGATAGATACGCCTGTTTTTGAAAAGAATGAGGTTCTTTTGGCTAAGGGTGGTGGAGAAACTACAAAACAAATTTTTAAGATTGATTCTGAAAGTAAGGATATTTCTTTAAGATTTGATTTGACCGTTCCTTTGGCGAGATATGTTGCTCAGTATTTTAATGATTTGAATTTTCCTTTTAGAAGATACCATATAGCTAAGGTTTATCGTGGTGAGAGAAATCAAAAGGGAAGATATAAAGAATTTTATCAATGTGATATTGATGTTATTGGAAATGGAAAACTTGATATAAAAAATGATGCAGAGCTTCCTTATATAATTTATGAAATTTTTTCAAAGATTATAAACGAAAAGTTTGCGATTAATTTTAGTAATTTAAAAATTATAAATGGCGTTTTTGAAAGCTTAGGTATTGAAAATAAGACAGATATTTTAAGAATTATTGATAAGATTGAAAAAATCGGACTTGAAAAAGTTATTTCAGAGCTTAAAGCTATCGGTATTTCTGATGATGTTTTAGAAAAAATTGTAGAATTTATAAATATATCCGGAAGTAATGAAGAAATTATCGAAAAGTTAAATTCTTTAGAAATTTCAAATGAACTTTTTGTAAAAGGGGTTGAGGAGTTAAAAGAGGTTTATGCTTGTATGAAACTTTTTGGAATTCCTGATGAATTTATAAGAATAAACTTGACGATAACAAGAGGTCTGGATTACTATACAGGAACTGTTTATGAAACATTTTTAGAAAATTATAGACAACTTGGAAGTGTATGCTCCGGAGGTCGATATGACGATCTTTCAAGTAATTATACAAGTCAAGTTTTGCCTGGTGTTGGTATTTCTATCGGACTTACAAGATTGTTCTACCAACTACTTGATAAGAATTTATTTAAGGAAATAAAAGTAAATAGTATTGACGCTTTAATCATTCCGATGGAAAATTGTTATGATTATGCTATAAAACTATTGAATTTATTTGAAAATAGTGGTAAAATAATACAAGTATATTTTGAAGATGCAAAGATGAAGAAAAAAATATCTTATGCAGACAAGTTAAATATTCCTTATATAATCATAGTTGGAGAGGACGAGAAAAATACAAATACTTACACAGTTAAGGATTTAAAAACCGGAGAGCAAAAGACTGTTGATTTTGAAGGATTGTTAAAGTTAATATAGACGTTGAAGTAACGAGTAGGAAAATAGGGCTTTAAGAGAGAGTGGAACGTGGCTGTAATTCCATTTAAGATACCGTTTTTTGAAAACTATTATGGAGTCTTTTATCTAATTAAGAAGTAATTAGGGTGGAACCACGAGCCATCGTCCCTACGTTGTAGGGGTGAAGGCTCTTTTTTGTATAGAAAAATAGGAGGAAGATATGGAAATGATTAAAGTTACATTCCCTGACGGGTCTGTTCATGAATTTGAAAAAGGTGTAAAAATTTTAGACGTTGCAATCAGTATTTCTGAAGGTTTTGCAAGAAATGTTTTAGGAGCAGTTATAAATGATGAGATTACAAAAGGTTTAAGTGAAACATTAAAAGAAGATTGCACAGTTAAATTTGTAAAGTTTGAGGATAAAGAAGGAAAAGATATTTTCTGGCATACATCAAGTCATGTTATGGCTCTTGCCATTCAAAGACTTTTCCCTGATACAAAGTTTGGTATCGGACCATCAATAGAAAACGGATTTTACTATGACTTAGATTCTGATCATAAATTCACACCGGAAGATTTGGTTAAAATTGAAGAAGAAATGAAAAAAATAGTAAAAGAAGGATTTTCAGTAGATAGAAAAGAAGTAGATAGAGATTTTGCTTTAAAATATTTTGCGGAAAAAGGACAAGATTATAAAATTGACTTAATCGAAGGTTTTGATGCAGATGCTGAGCTTTCTTTCTACGAATTAGGAGAATTTACTGACCTTTGTAGAGGACCTCATCTTGTTGATGTAAAGAAAATTAAAGCTGTTAAACTTTTAAGTATTGCAGGTGCATATTGGAGAGGTAGCGAAAAAAATAAAATGCTACAAAGAATTTATGGTATAACTTTTGAAAAGAAAAAAGATTTAGATGAATACTTAGAATATTTAGAAGATGCAAAACAAAGAGACCACAGAAAAATCGGTAAAGAATTGGGAATCTTTATGATTAGCCAAAATGTAGGTGCAGGACTTCCTTTCTGGTTACCAAAGGGAGCAACAATTAGACGTGTAGTTGAAAGATATATAGTAGATAAAGAAATTGAATGTGGATATGAACACGTTTATACACCAATCCTTGCAAATGTTGATTTATATAAAACTTCAGGACATTGGGACCATTACCAAGACAGTATGTTCCCTCCAATGGACTTAGGAAATGGAGAAATGTTAGTTTTAAGACCTATGAACTGTCCTCATCACATGGAAATCTACAATAATGAAGTTCATAGTTACAAGGAGTTTCCTATCAGAATTGCAGAACTTGGAATGATGCACCGTTACGAAATGAGTGGAACATTATCAGGGCTTCAAAGAGTTAGAGAAATGACTTTGAATGACGCTCACATTTTTGTTCGTCCTGACCAAATTCAAGAAGAATTTACAAGAGTTGTAAACTTAATGAAATCTGTTTACGAAGATTTTAATATAAAGAATTATAGATTTAGATTAAGTTACAGAGATCCTGAAAACAAAGAAAAATATTTTGATAATGATGAAATGTGGAACAATGCTGAAACAATGCTTAAAAAGGCAATGGACGACTTGGGATATGAATACTTTGAAGCAAAAGGAGAAGCTGCTTTCTATGGTCCAAAACTTGACGTTCAAGTAAAAACTGCAATAGGTTTAGAAGAAACTCTTTCTACAATTCAACTTGACTTCTTGTTACCTGAAAGGTTTGATTTAACTTATGTTGGAGAAGACGGAAAGAATAATCACAGACCTGTTGTAATCCACAGAGGAATTGTTTCAACAATGGAAAGATTTATAGCTTATCTAATTGAAGAATATAAAGGGTCATTCCCAACATGGTTATCACCTGAACAAGTTAAAATTTTACCGATTTCAGATAAATTTAACGACTATGCTTATGAGCTAAAACAAGCATTTGCTAAAAAAGATATAAGAGTATCAGTTGATGATAGAGCTGAAAAAATTGGATTAAAAATTAGAGAGGCACAACTTGCTAAAATTCCTTACAGCTTGATAGTTGGAGAAAATGAAGTAAACGAAAAAACTGTTTCTGTTAGAAAACGTGGAGAGGGAGATAAAGGCTCAATGAAAGTAGAAGAGTTCCTTGAAATGATTCTTGATGAAGTAAATGCAAAAGCAATTAAATAGTTAAAGAAAAAGTTATTGTGATTTTCGCAATAACTTTTTTTGCGCATAAAAAACTGTATAGAATAATCTACACAGTCAGAGTACAGACAAAACTAATGCTTTTTCTGCACTCTGAAGTAAGGCTTAATGCCTTGCTTTTTATTTTTATTAGATATATATATATATATATATTACAACAAAAAAACAATCGTATAATTAAATTTATCTTAATTTAAATTATCTTTTTAAAGATACAAATAATTTTGTTACTAATTTTTTATATAATATTAATGCTAAAAAACTAGATTGTTAAAAAATATTAAAAGATATTGAAATTTTTTTTGTTTTTTGGTACAATATTACTTACTGTACATATTATTTATGTATAATATATAAATAAAGGAGAAAAAAATGTTTAAGACTATTTTAGTTTCAGTTGTTGTTGCTATATGTTCATTATTAAATTTTAATTTAGGACAAACAGATTTAAGAGCTTCCATGGGAATCGTTGCATTAATTGTTGCACTTCATGATGACCCTGACCTTAATGAATTAAAAACTGGCTTAATAGCTGGTATTTTCGTTTTCTTAATGAGAATATTAGTAAGTGCATTTGCAGGAAAAGCTTTAACCTTTGATGTTATAAGTTCTTATTCTATAGAAATTTTATTTTATGCAAGTTATGCCTTATTCTACCTTATACTTGTTAGACATGATCACTCAGCTTACAAAACACCTTTTATAATGCTACTTATGCTTTGTGATTTTGGTGCAAATACTGTTGAATACGTTGTAAGATTTTTAATATTTGGAGGTGGAATAATGAAAAGTCAATTTAATGATATTTTCATTTCTGCATTCATTCGTTCTGCAATTATATGGATAATTGTTTCATATCTTGCAAAATACAAATTAAAAAATAAGGAGAATTAAATGGATTTTATAAAAATTGTTGATGTTTTAAGCGGTTTCTTATGGAACTATGTTTTACTTTTTTGCTTAGTGGGAATAGGAATTTATATGTCTATTAGACTTAAATTTCCACAATTTACAAGACTTTTTCCAGCTCTCGGAAAAATGTTTAGAGATATAAAAGAAAATAAACCCGTAGAAGAAGGAAGAATGACTCCATTTCAATCTTTATCTACTGCAATTGCCGCTCAAGTTGGAACCGGTAATATAGTAGGTGTTGCAACCGCTGTTGCATCAGGTGGACCTGGAGCTGCATTTTGGATGCTTTTATCTGCTTTTTTTGGAATGAGTACAATTTTTTGTGAAGCAGTTTTAGCACAAGTTTACAGAGAAAAAAGAAATGGAGAATTAGTAGGAGGCCCTGCTTACTACATAAAAAATGGATTAAAAAATAAATATCTTGCTGGATTTTTTGCAGTTACTTGTATAGTTGCTTTAGGAATAGTTGGTATAATGGTTCAATCAAACTCTGTTGTGGAATCATTAAAAACTTCTATAAAATTGCCAAGTACAATAACAATCATCGGGCTTATAGCTTTTGTAGGAATAGTTCTAACAGGTGGTATGGATAGAATTGCAAAATTTACAGAAAAAGTTGTTCCTGTTATGGCTTTTTCTTATGTATTTGGTTGTTTAGTAATAATAGTAATGTTTTCTAATAAATTATTACCTGCTGTAGGTTTGATTTTTGAAGGAGCTTTTACTCCTCAAGCTATTGGTGGAGGCGTATTAGGAATAACTTTAAGAGATACAATAAGATATGGTCTTGCTCGTGGTCTTTTTTCAAACGAAGCAGGTATGGGATCAACTCCTCATTCACATGCCGTAGCACACACAGATCATCCGGCAGAACAAGGTTTTACTGCTATGATAGGCGTTTTCATATCTACATTTTTAATTTGTCTATCTACAATAATTATAAACATTGTAAGTGGTTCATATAACATGAACATTCCATCAGCTGAAATGGCAAAATCAGCTACATTAATGACTCAAAATGCTTTTATCAAAGGATTTTATAGCTTTGGTGGTATATTTTTATCATTATCTCTTACATTTTTCTCACTTACAACAATAGTTGGTTGGTATTTCTTTGCAGAATCAAATATAAAATACATTGCAGGAAACAAAAAAACAATTATAATTGTATTTAGAATAATAGTGCTTACTATGCTTGCTGTAGCTCCAATTTTCCAAGGAGATTTTGTTTGGAAACTATCAGATCTTTTCATGGGGCTTATGGCGTTACCTAACTTAATCGCTCTTATATTATTATCAAATAAAAGCGTAAGTATCTTAAAAGACTATGATAAATGTGTTAAAGAAGGTAATGTACATTTTGAATATGAATTTGAAAATAAATAATTTTTAAATAAAAAAGTGTCAATATTTTTATTGACACTTCAGACTGATGACAAAGGTGTCAATGAGAAATCATTGACGCTTTTTTAGTGGAGAAAAGAGTTGAAAAGTAATATAAGGAGATGTTGAAAATGCTACATAAGAATGATGAAAATAGAGTAAATCAAGTGCAAATGAGAAAGAAAAAGCAAAAATGTAAATAAAAGCTCTCCTAACTTTTGCGTGTCTAAATATGAAAAAATTAGCAAATATGATGAGTAAATTAGGTAGAAAGAGACCTAATTTTTTAAATTTCAGAGAAATTTATATAAAATTTAAGATTTTAATAAATTCTTAAGTGATTTTTAACTAAAAACAAAAATACACAAAAAAAGCACAGACAAAATAATGCTTTGTCTGCGCTCTGACTGTATAGAATAATCTATACAGTTTTTAATATAATAATGTTATTATTGCTAAAAGATTGTTTAAAAAATGTCCCAAAATACAAGGCATTAAAGATTTACTTTTTTCATATATCAAACATCCAATGAAACTTGGAACTATATATAAAGGAACTAAGTACAGTCCATCGTGAATTACTGCAAATACAAAAGCAGAAACTAATGCCGGTAGGAATATTTTTAAGAGCTTTCCTTTGTCTTGAAAAATTTCGTGGAAAAATGTAAATACTCCATATTTAAAAGCAATCTCTTCGCCTATCGGTGCTGATATTAATAAATTAATTAATAATATCTTATTTAATTTTAAAGACTTTAAAATACTCTCAGTATTATTACTCTTAAAAGTTAATCCGAATAGTGGGTAGGTATATGAAATTATGATATTCCATAAAATCATAAATACACCAAGACCAATTCCAATTAAAAATAATTTTTTAAAAGAAACAGTTGTTTTGTTTTTAGAGATACTATCAGTTCTTTTTTTAACTATAAAAATAGCTATTATAAATGCAATAAGTGTTGCAATAGATCCTAAAATATCAACAAAAAATTTATCAAACGATTCTCTGTTTTCAATTAAATAAGCATTATTTTCAAAAAACTTAACTACAAAGTTTAAACTCATCATACTTTCCATAATTTTTTGATTATCTAAAATTTTAATACATATTAACATAATAAAAATTGGAGTTAGAAAGTAGTTTAAAACTATAAATAAAGATTTTTTATTAAATTTTTTTGTCTTTTTATCTGAATTGGATACTGAGTTAGCATTTTCGATAGATTCACTCATAATACTCACCTATTAGTCGTTATCTACACCTTTTTCTTTTGAGTATTCAACTAAATTATCGTAATTTTCCTTTGAAATTATGATTTTACCTGTTTGTCTTGAAATACAATTTCTATCAATCAATTCATTTAAATATCTATACATTGTTCTTTCGTTAATTCTTAAATAGTCAGAGATAACTTTTTTAGTTAAAGTAATTCTAACAGGGAATTCAACTTCAACACATTTAGATAAGAAGAATTCAATTAAGTTTTTCTTTCTTCCGTAGTTTTTAGTTAAATCGAATGTAGCGATAGAATGTTTAGCAAAGTCTAATAAGAAGTGATTGTAAATTTTTAAAAGTTCAATACTTTCAGCTTCTCTTTCAAATGCTTCAACTGGAATTCTAATAAGTCTTGTATCTTTGAAGAATGCAACACTCTTATAGAAATCATGTTTGTTATCCATAAATTCAAGTAAACCAAGTATAGAAGTATTTGTAATGTGATTAAATACTATTAGTTCCCCAACGGGTGTGAAGTGAACTACATTTGCACTACCTCTAACTAATAAATATAAATAATCCAGTTTGTCGTTTTCTTTAATTATTACAGTTTTCTTCTTTACTTTAAGCACAGTGAATTCTGAATATAATCTTTTATCAGTTTTTAAATCGAAAGTTTTGTCGATTAAAACTTTTCTTAATAAAGTAACTAATTTACTTTCCATTAATGTCCCTCCTTAAATAATCATACAATATATTATAATACAAATTAATTAAAAAATAAAGGGATAATCGTTAAAATTCACAAAAAAAATTTAAAAAATACGACTAATAAATGATAATTATTTTTGTTTAGATGATACTTTATCTGATTTATGGTTTTTGATTATTTTTTTAATAACTCAAAAAAGACAAATTACAGTATCATTTTTTGTTTTAATGATATATAATAAGGGTAAATAGTAGATGACTTTATGACATAAAATTTGGAGGTATTATGATTTCAGAAATTAAAACATTAGAAGAAGCTAGAGAGTTGTCAATGAATATTATTAAGGCAAAAGATTTAACTTTTGAACAAAAGACTTCTCAGCTTGCAAAACTTGCGGAAAACTTAAATAATTTTCCAAAAAATTCAGTAAATGAAAGAATATTTGAAATTTCAGAAAACGGAGGTTTTTGTGATTTGTGGGAAGGACATGCTCCTTATGCACCAAGATACATTTGTCCGAATTACCAAAAACTTTTAGATGAGGGCTGTAAATTTTTACGTCTTGAAAAATCTGAAACTCTACTTGATGCAATTAATAATTTATTAATTTTTTACCATCATATTCCTTCTATAACTAGATATCCTGTTTATATTGGGAAAATTGATAAACTTTTAGACCCGTTCATCACAGATAGAGATGAGGCTAAAAAGTTAATTAGATGGTTCTTAATTTCTTTAGATAGAACAATTAACGACAGTTTTTGTCATGCAAATATTGGGCCTGAAAAAACTGTTGCAGGAGAAATCATTTTGGAATTACTTCCAACTTTAAATAATGTTACTCCAAATATGACTATTTTATATGATGAAGACATAACTCCTGATGATTTTGGAGAAAAATGTGTTTATGCATCACTTTTAACTGCAAACCCTGCTTTTGCAAATGACAAATATTACAGAAAAGATTTTGGTGGCGACTATGCGATAGCAAGTTGTTACAACGGACTTCCTATTTCAGGAGGTGCATTTACTCTTAGCAGATTAAGACTTGGTTCACTTGCAAGAAGTTCAAGTTCAAAACAAGATTTTTTTGATAGGGTTTTACCTGAGGCGATAGACTTAATGTGTAACTTTATGGAAGGAAAGATTAGATTTTTAGTTGAAGAAACTCCTTTCTTTGAAGAAAACTTCTTGGTTAAAGAGGGATTCATTGAATTGGATAGATTTGTCGGACTTTTCGGTTTAGTTGGTTTACATGAATGTGTTCAAAAACTTTTAGAATTTGAAAATAAAGATTTGGAATATGGAAAAGATGAATATGCAAATAACTTAGGATTGGAAGTTATGGATTTCTTAGAAAAGAGAGTAAATTCATTTGAAAGTAAGTATTCAACTTTTTGGAATCACAAGTTTATGTTACATTCACAAGTTGGAGCACAAGACGATACAGAGGATAGTGCCGGTGTTAGAATTAGAATTGGAAAAGAAGTTCCAATGTATGAACATATTAAACATTCAGGACTTTTCCACAAATATTTTCCATCAGGGATTGGCGACCATTTTCCATTTGATGAAACTGCAGAAAAAAATCCATCAGCTGTTTTGGATATTTTTAAAGCAGGTTTTAAACTTAATATGAGATACATTTCTTGTTATGGAGAAAATGGAGATTTGATTCGTGTAACTGGATATTTGGTAAAAAAATCTGATATGCAAAAATTTATTGACGGTGAAAGAGTTAGCTACGATACTGTTCAATATGCAAGAGAGGCTTTTGAAAAATATCATTTATTAGAACGTAAGGTTAGAGATGTTGAATAAAGGAAAAATAAACAAAATAATAGATATGTCGGTGGTGGACGGACCTGGTAACAGGACGTCCATTTTCCTACAAGGTTGTAATTTTAATTGTTTTTATTGTCATAATCCTGAAACGATAAGACATTGCATAAACTGTATGGAATGTATTCCGTCTTGTCCGACTAAAAGTTTGACAAATGTAGATGGAAAAATTGTTTGGAACGATAAAACTTGTATAAATTGTGATGAATGTATTAGAGTCTGTAAGCATCTTTCAAGTCCTAAAATATATAATTGGACAGTTGAAGAAACTCTTGAAAGAATTAAAAAGAATATGCCTTTCATAAGGGGAATTACTGTTAGTGGTGGAGAATGTACTTTACAACATAATTTTTTGGTGCCACTTTTTACGGAAGTAAAAAAACTTGGATTAACTTGTTTTGTGGATACAAACGGAAGTCTGCCTTTTAAAAAATTACCAAAATTAGTTGATGTTACAGATTCTTTTATGCTTGATATAAAAGCATTTGATAATGAAGAACATATTTTTATAACTAAGAGCAAAGTTGATACGGTTTTAGAAAATGCAGATTATCTTGCAAGTATTGACAAGCTATTTGAAATAAGAACGGTAACAGTTGCTGGAATGGATAATAGAACAACAGTTGATAAAATTACAAAGATGCTTTCCAAGTACATAAAAATGGGACATAAGATTAGATACAAGATTATAAAATATAGAAAATTTGGTGTTAGGGAAGAATACAGTATGTTTTCATCTCCAATCGATGAAGAAATGGAAGAATTGAAACAAATAGCATTGGATAATGGATTTTATGATGTTGTTATTGTTTAAAGAAAAAGAGGATTTTTAAAAAATCCTCTTTTTGTCTATTCAACTATTATTAAACCATAGTGTCCATCTTTTCTTTTATATAAAACATTTGTTTTTGAATCTTTTGCATTTTTGAAAATAAAGAAGTCATGGTTTAAAAGTTCTATTTGTAAAATAGCCTCTTCTTCAGACATTGTAGCAACGTCAAAGTTTTTAACTCTAACAATTTTTGATTCTTCTTCATCTTCAACCGGTTCAGAAATTTTTTCAAATCTGATAGTTTCTAATGCTTGATATTTCTTTTGTAACTTTGTTTTGTTTTTTCTTATTTGTCTTTCAAGATTGTCTAAAACAATATCTATTGAAGTGTACATATCAGTTGTACTTTCTTCGGCTCTAAGTATTGTACTATTTGGTAAATAAATTGTTGCTTCAAAAATTTTGTTATTTTTAACAGAACTGTAAGTAACTTTACCTTCAATGTCTTTAGAAAAGAATTTATCTAGCTTTTCAAATTTCTTAGCAGTAATATCTCTTAAAGCATCAGTGATTTCAATGTTTTTACCTATAAATTTTAACTTCATACAAATACCTCCTAACATTTTTTACAATTATATCGAAAAAATATAATTGTTATGTTAATTATATTATACCATATTTTCCTGTAAAATAACTAAACTAAGGACAAATACGGTGAAATAAAATTCTCATCATAGAAAAGTTTATTAATGTTGATTTTATTATACCATATTTTCCTGTAAAATACCAAACTAAAGTGAAATAATTTTTTATTTTGCGTTTGTTTGTGGTATAATTAAAATTACTTTAGACTTATCTAAAACGAAAATATGATGAAATAACATTTATTTTAAAGGAGTTAGTATGAAAAGGGATACTGTACTTATAACAGGGGCATCAAGGGGCATTGGCTCGGCGATTGCAAAGAGCTTGGCAAAGGAAAATTATAATATAGTTATAAATTATAGGGAACAAGAAACAGAGGCAAAAAAAGTTTTTGACGAAATAAAAGAATATAATTCAAATGTTTTGATGATAAAGGCAGATATAAGAAAAACAGAAGACGTTGAAAATATGTTTTTAGAAATAGAAAAAATTTTTGGAAATGTAGATATTTTAATAAATAATGCAGGAATTTCAAGTGTGAAATTTTTTCAAGATATCACAGAAGAAGAATGGGAAGATATGTTTAATGTAAATGTTCATGGAGCTTATCGTTGCATAAAGAGAGCTATTCCTTCAATGATAAGTAATAGATACGGAAAAATTATTGGGATTAGCTCAATATGGGGAGTTACCGGTGGCTCACTTGAGGCGCATTACTCTGCAACTAAAGGAGCAATTATTTCTATGAATAAAGCTTTGGCAAAGGAACTTGGTTATTCAGGAATAACCGTAAACACCGTTGCACCGGGTGGAATTGATACAGATATGTTAAAAAATATTTCAAAGGAAAATCTTGAAGAATATTGCTCGGAATTTCCACTTCAAAGACTTGGAAAGCCGGAAGAAATTGCAAGTGTTGTAAAGTTTTTGGTTTCAAAAGATTCTTCTTATATAACAGGACAAGTTATAAATGTTAACGGAGGAGCTTTTATTTAAAAATTATTGAAAAAAACATAAAAAAGCTATTTACAAAATATAAAAAAAGTTGTATAATTTATGCGTGGCTATAAATTATCGCGGCAAATAATTTATGGGGAGTATGAAAATATGGCAAAAATGATGGGACCTAGATTTAAACAATCAAGAAGACTAGGCTTAAATGTATGCGGACACCCAAAAGCTAATAAGAGAATGGGTAAAGGTCTTGCAAGAAACGACAAAAAATTAACAGAATACGGTTTACAATTACTAGAAAAACAAAGACTAAGAGCTTACTATGGAGTTATGGAAAAACAATTCAGAACTTATGTAGAAAAAGCACTTAGACAAAAAGAACGTATAACAGGGGACGCTCTTGTTATGATGTTAGAAACAAGATTAGATAACCTTGTTTACAGAATGGGTTTTGCGTCTTCAATTAGACAAGCAAGACAAATGGTAGTTCATGGACATATGCTTGTTAATGGTAAAAAAGTTGATATACCTTCATACGCAGTAAAAGTTGGAGATGAAATCACTTTAAGAGAAAAATCACAAAAAGTAGAAATGTTCAAAGAAAACTTTGAATCTACATTCTTAGGAGTTGTTCCTTATATCGAAAAGAAAGAAGGATTGAAAGCAACTTTAACTAGAATGCCTGAAAGAAATGAAGTTCCTATTGAAATTCAAGACTCATTAGTAGTAGAATTCTACTCAAGATTAATTTAACACAAAGAAAAGCACGAATCATCGTGCTTTTTTGTTTGTAAAAAAAGAACCTCACCTTTACACGATGGTGGGTTCCTGATAACCTTGTTGATTTACAAAAAAAGTGATGTAAACGCTAATACATCACTTTTTCTTTTGATTTTATTTCTTTTTAATAAATAATGCTATTACAAATGCTATAAAACTTGGAATTATCCAGTTAAAACCTATATCACTTAATGGTAAAATAGTTATAAATTTAAAAATTCCTAATTGTTCATAAAGTACATGTATAAAACTTATTATAACTGCTGTGAAAGTCGGTAGTTTGAATATTAAATCATTTTTGATTTTTTCTTTGAAAAATGTAAGTATAATTAAAACAATTGTCGGTGGATAAACAACAGCAAGTATTGGAGCGCCTATTTTTACTATTCCGCTAACTCCGATTATTGCAGCTGTAGTTCCAAATATACAAATACAAAGTATAAAAGTGGAATATTTTATTTTTCCCTTTGTGATATTTACTAAATATTCTCCAGACGCCGATGTAAGTCCTATTGATGTTGTTAAACAAGCAAGGAATGATGCTAAGCCTAAAGCAATTTTTCCTGCATTTCCCAAAAGATTTTGTGTTACATTTACAATTATTTGTGATTGTTCGGCATCTATTCCATATTGTGTAGAAACTGTTGCTCCAAGATATGTAAGTCCACCATAGATTAGTCCTAAAGTAGTGCAAGCTATAAGTCCTGACTTGAACAATATTTTTACTTGTTGTTTCGGTTCGTTGTATCCTTTGTTTTTTAATGTCAACATTAAAACTGAACCAACTGCAAGAGATACGAAACAGTCCATTGTTTGATAACCGTCGATTAGTCCTTTTCCTAAAACATTATTTATTTTAGCTGTTTCAGCTGGGGCTCCAAGTGGAGTAATTGTTACTTTAACAATGATTACAACCAATGCAAGTATTAGAAAAGGTGTTAAAAATTTTCCGATAATATCTACAACTTTTGAAGGTCTAACAGTTAAAAAATAAGTTAAAGCATAAAAAATAATTGCAACTATTGTGATTGAATAAATATTATGGAAACCTAAAATTGGCTTAATTCCCACTTCGTAAGCTGTTGCTCCAGTTCTTGGAATTACAAGTAATGGACCTACGCACATTATAACCATAAAACTTAAAAATAGTGCCGGTTTTTCTCCGATAGGTCTAAAAAATTTCATTATATCACATTCATAGTAAGTAACTGCCATCAATGCTATAAGAGGAAGACCGACGGCTGTAATTGTAAATCCTAAAAATGTTATGAACCAAGAACTACCTGAAAGAACTCCCAAATATGGAGGGAAAATTAAGTTCCCTGCTCCAAAAAACATTGCAAAAAGTGCAAATCCAAACGTTAACATATCAACTATGCTATTTTTTTTGTTCATTACATTCTCTCCTTAAAAATAAAAAAATTTAAAATGAAAAATCTTGTATTTTACATAACAGTATTTTACAAAAAAATTAGTAAAAATACAATACTAAAAATGAGTTTTCTAAAAATATTTTTTAAATAATGTAATTTTTTAAAAAAATATGGTAAAATAGATAAGAATGAAAGAAAACATTTTAGGAGGAATATGATGAAAAGAAATGAAGTAGATAAAAATCTAACTTGGGACTTAACTGACATTTTTAAAACTGAAGAAGACTATAAAAATGCTCTTAAGGAAATTGTAGAAAAGACAGATGAGCTTGTAAAGATTTACGAGGGCAAACTTGATTGCTATTGCACAATCAATAGCTGTTTAGAAGATTTAAAACCTATTCGTGTTTTATTGGACTTAGCCGGAAACTATGCAAGTTTGGACTACGAAACAGATTTAGGCGGAAAAGCACAATTTGAAAGAATTGTAAACTTTGAAAATATAGTTGCTCCTGTTTATTCAAAACTTAGTTTTGTAGAAACTGAAATTTTAGCAAATGATAAAAAAATCATAGAAAAAGCTATGGAAGAAAATTCTGAAAATAGAAGATTTTTAGAAAAACTTTTAGATAGAAAAGAACATACATTATCAAAAGAAGTTGAAAGTACACTTTCTTCTTTAATTGGAAGTTTTGAAACTCCTTACAGAGTTTATCAACAATCAAAAATGCAAGACCTTTCTTTTGAAGATGTTGAAGTAAATGGCGTAAAAACTCCAATGAGCTACAATATTTTTGAAGGTAGTTTTGAAGTTGATGCAAATACAGAATTTAGAAGAGATGCTTTTAAAAAATTCTACAACACTTTAGAAAAATATGAAAATACTTTTGCAAGTGCATATTACAGCCATGTTCAACAAGATAAGGCTATGTCTAAAGTTAGAAAATACGACAATGTTTTTGAATATTTACTTGCAGAACAAGAAGTTACAATGGATATGTATAATAGACAATGTGATGTTATTATGGAAAAACTTGCACCACATATTAGAAAGTATGCAAGACTTTTAAAGAGAGTAAATAAACTTGATAAAATGACTTTTTCTGATATGAAAATGCCTTTAGATGCAGATTTTCAAAAAGTTTATAGCATTGATGAATGTAAAAAAATGGTTATAGACGGACTTTCCGTTTTAGGTGATGATTATAAGTCATATTTGGAAAATGCTTTTGAAAAGAAATGTATAGACTATGTTGATAACGAAGGAAAAGCCTCAGGAGCTTTCTGTGCGAGTCCTTACAGAGTGCATCCTTATGTACTTTTAACTTGGTCAGGAAATATGTCTGATATACTAACAGTTGCTCACGAACTTGGACATGGTGGACATTTTACTCTTTGCAACCAATATCAAAATATTTTAAATGTTGACTGTTCAACTTATTTTGTAGAGGCACCGTCAACAACAAATGAATTGATTATGGCTCACTATCTATTGGAAAATGCAAAGACGGATAGAGAAAGAAGATGGATTATTTCTGAAATAATTTCAAAAACTTATTACCACAACTTTGTAACACATTTCTTAGAGGCATACTATCAAAGAGAAGTTTACAAAATTATCGACAATGGTGGAGCGGTTGATGCTACAACTTTAAATACAATCTTTAAAGAAACTATGGAAAAATTCTTCGGAGAAGATGTTGAACTTGTTGACGGAGTTGAAAGAACTTGGATGAGACAACCACATTACTATATGGGACTTTATTCATACACTTACAGCGCAGGTTTAACAATCGGAACTCAAATGTGCCTAAACATTTTAAAAGACAATTCAAAAGCTAAACAATGGATTGAAGTTTTAAAAGCTGGTGGAAGTAAAAATCCTATTGAACTTGCAAAAATGGCTGACGTTGATATTACAACAGACGCACCGCTTGTTAATACAATAGAATATATTGGAAGTTTAATCGACGAAATGGAAAGATTAACAGACAAAATAGAACAAGAATAAAAATGGAAAAGATGCTAATTTAATTGGCATCTTTTTTTATATAGAAAGAGAGAATTTATTTAAGGTATGAATTTTAATCCGTTTATATAGAAAAAATTTATTCAAAGTGGTTTATGGATAAGAAAAAACTATTATACTTATATGACAATTTGTGTTAAAATATTAATGAATATTTGTTTTTACGGAAAGGTGGTAAATTATGAAAAATAAAAGTGTATTGGCATTGGCTTTGCTTTGTGGTTTTTCTTTTTCACAAAATATAAGCTATGCAGATGGCGAAACGGTAATTTATAACAAAGATGGAATTGTTTTAAAGTTAAATGGAGATGATAAGGGAACATTTAAAGTTTCTATTGAAAACAATAGTAGTAAGGATATGTTCGGAGTTAAATTAAAATCTGAAGATATTAAAGGGCTTAAAATTGTTGGTGGAAAAGAAATTGAAATTGGAAATGTTAAGGCTGGAGAAAAACGAGTTTTAGATGAAAAAGAATTAAAATTCGAAATAGAAAAAGCTATTCAACATTCAATAAAAAAAGGCAAACTTTCAAAAACTGGAGTTGATGGGGTTTATAAGATTTACATACCAATTGCTATTGCCGGAATGGTGGGTGCTATATGTGTTCTAGTTTCTAAAAAGAGAAATGCTAAGAGATTGTTGTCAGTCGCTATTGGAACTGGAATTTTAGCCTCTTCAATTTTAACTTATACAACAAATGCTGATGTTATTTATAAAAATTCTGTTGATGTTGGTGGAAAGATTAATATAAGCGATGAGTTTTATGATTATGTTGGGGTTTTAATGTGGAATGATGTTGAATCTGGAAAAATAAATGAAAAAGATAATACAAAACCTGATATAAATCCAAACAAACCGGATACAAAACCGGATACAAAACCGGATACAAAACCAGATACAAAACCGGATACAAAACCTGATGAGCCGAGTGTTCCGAATAATCCGGAAGAAAAAGATAAAGTTGTTGAAATCGAAGATGCAAATTTGAAAAAATTTATCCTTGATAAGTTACATGCTTATAATGGCGAAGATAGTTTTGAAGCGGAAATGAAAGAATACAACTTTAAACTGACTGATAAGTCATATAGAAAAGATAAAAATTCAAATGATATATATAAGAGTGATTTGGAAAAAATTGAAGCACTTGGTATAAGAGGAATGAATGCTAATGAAGATGACATTATTGAAGTTAGCAGTATTAAAGGTTTAGAATTTTGTAAAAATTTAAAATCACTTACAATTTCTTCCGGAGAAATTCCTGATGACGACGAAGAAATAAGATATTCAGAGGGAGCTATTAAAGATTTAACTCCACTTTCTGCTCTTAAAAAGCTTGAATTGTTAAGACTTTCTCATAATGAAATATCTGATGTTTCTCCTTTAAAGGATTTGACAAATTTAAAGAGTTTATATATTTCACATAACAACATTTCTGATATTAGTGCTTTGAAAAATCTTAAAAATTTAGAAAACTTTGATTTTGCTGTAAATAAAGTTTCTGATATTGGTGCTTTGAAAAATCTTAAAAATTTAAAACTTTTAGATATTTATTCAAATAGTATTTCTAGTATTGATGCTGTTAAAGATCTTGAAAAATTATTGTACTTTAGAGCTGATAGTAATAAAATTGAAAACATTGACTCTTTAAAGAATTTAAAAGTTTTGGAAGATTTGGACTTGGGAAGTAATGCTCTTAAAGACACTTCTGTTTTGAATGATTTAACAAATTTGAAAAAATTAAGTTTAAAGAAAAATAATCTTAAAAATATAGATTTGAGTAAACTTGTAAATCTTGAAGAGTTAGATTTGGAAAAAAATGAGTTAAAAGATGTTGCATTTCTTGCAAATGTGCTTAATTTAAAAAATCTATATGTTCAAAATAATAAGATTGAAAATTTAAATGCTATTTCAAAGCTAACTAATCTACAATTATTAAATTTTAGTAACAACTCAATTTCAGATATTAATTTTGTAAAAGACTTAGTTAAGGTTACAAGTTTGCGTCTATCAAATAATGTGGTTTCAGATATTTCTGCAATTAAAAACTTAAATGAACTTACTGAGGTGCATATTGATGGAAATAAGGTAAAAGATTTTACAGTTTTAAATGAAAAGAAAGGATTATCTGAAAAAATTATTCACAATCAAAATATTGATTTTGAAAAAGAATTGGAGTCCACTGAAAAAACTTTTGAAGTAGATAATGTATTTATTGGTCTTGAAGATATTGCAAAAGATAAGAAAATAAAAGTTTCTTCTGAAAATAAAGATATTACAGTAGTTTTAGAAAATGGCAAATTGAAATTTAGTTTAACGGATAAAGCCGTTGAAAATTTAAATAAAGGCAGTTTAGATTTTGTTGTTAATTTTGAATTTGAAAATACTTTAGATTATACTAATACTCCTAATGTGTTGAAATTAAATGTAAAACTTAAAAAAGTTGAAAAAGCTAAACCTGAAGAAAAAGATGAGTTTGTTGATATTGAAGATGCTAAGTTATTAAAAGTTATTAATAAAAACTTAGGTCTTGATAGAGCAGACGACCAAAAAGTTACTGTTAAGGAAATGGAAAGTTTAACAGAATTATCTCTTTTCTTAGATGAAAATGGAAAGGCTCATTTTCCTATAAAAATGAGTAAAGAAGAAAAAGATGATGAACCCAAAAAGTCAATTTTAGGAGAGCCTCAAAGTTTACAAGGGACAAAAGATTTTAAATTTGCAGTTACTAGAGGAATAAAGAGTATTAAAGGTTTGGAATATGCAAAAAATCTTGAAAAATTAAAATTAAATGAAAATGAAATTTCTGATATTAGTCCTCTTAAAGATTTAACAAAATTAAAATATTTAGAGATTCAAAGAAATAGAATTGTCGATATCAAACCTTTGGAAAATTTAAAAAATCTTGAATTTTTGAAGTTATATAATAATTTAATTGAAGAATTAAAACCACTTGCAGGTTTAACGAATCTAAAAGGACTTGATTTGCATTACAATGTAACTGTTGAAGGAGATGAAAGTCATAAAAAGATTTCAAAGGGAATTACTGATATTTCTCCACTAAAGGATTTGAAAAACTTAGACTTCTTAGACATTTCTGCAAATAGAATTGAAGATGTTTCTATTCTTAAAGATTTTGATAAGATTGTAGATTTAGATTTGTCAGGAAATAGAATTAAAAATTATACAGGACTTGAAGATTATATTGCCAAAAGATTGGAAAAAGCATTAAATGAAGGTGTTGGAAGTATGCTACACGCAGGACAAACTGTATCGCTTGGAGAAACTTTGAATGTAAAATCAAATGAAGTTTCTTTTGGTTCTCCTTATTTAGGAATAGAAGAATTAGGTAAAAGTATAGCTAAGGCTTTTGAGAAAGAATATAATGTATTTGAAAAATCAAGCACAAATATAAAGGGTATTGACGCAAGTTATGACAAGGAAACTAAAAAAATTACTTTAAAAATTTCAGATGATGCTATTGCTGAAAATAATGGAAAAGAAGTTGATTTAGTGGTAAAATTAACTGATGCTGAGGGAGCTTATGGCTTTACTATCAACAGTATTAAGCTAAAATTTGATGTAGTTGAAGAAATTGTTGCCGAAGAGTATAAAGACTTTTATTACAATTTATTTAACAAATATAATAATTTTGATGAGAAATATACAAATTTAACTGATGAGGCAAATGCAAAGTTTAGTAAGACAAATCGACCTAAAAAGGATAAAAATTTTACTAAAGAAGATTTTAAAATGCTAAAAACATTTAGTATAATCGATAAAAATATTACAGATAAAATGGTTAAATCATTAAGATATGCTGAAAATTTAGAAGAATTTAAAATTATGCTTAATAGTGCCAGTTTAAAAAGAGAAGTTACGAATTTTGATTTCTTAACTAAAACTCCAAAATTGAAACAATTTATTTATCAAAATCAAGATTATAAAAACGCAAAAAAAGAAAAATTTCCTACTGAAGTAGATTTTTCAAAGAATACTGCTTTAGAAAAAGTTATTATTTCACAAACTGACTTGAGTAATGTATTGCCATTTAAAAATTTAAAATTAAAGCAATTGAGTTTGCAAGATAATAATATTACAAATATATTTTTTATCAAGGATATGTCTAGTTTAGTGAGATTAGATTTAGATAACAACAAGATTTCAAATTTGCCGGATTTATCAAAAATGCAAAATTTAGTTACTTTATACTTAAGAGATAATAATATTTCTGATATTTCTAAACTTGAAAGTTTGAAAAATCTTGAGGCTCTACATTTGAGAAATAACAAAATTTCTGATATTTCAGTTTTAACAAAATTACCAAAATTGCATAGAATTTATATTGATAAAAATAATGCTCTTGTAAATTATATGGAACTTGTTAAAAAACTTAAAGGAATAAATACTTTGTTTGTAGATGAAATTTCAAAAGATGATTTTGAGTGGATGAAAGAATTTGCCATAAGAAATGAAGTAGATGCTACTGAAGACGAAGATAAAGCAAGAATGTTTCGTTTTGAAAAGTTAGAAATTCCGGTGAATGTTAAAAAAACCGAAATAAAAGGTGGCTTTATAGAAATAGATAATCCGTTAAAAGATTGGGAAAATAACACCATAGAAGAATTTGATGGAGAAAATGTAAACGAAGAAGAAATAATTAAAAACAACAATTTGATTTTTAATGAAAACAAAATAAAGATTAAAGTTCAAGATAAAAATAAATTTGAAGAAGTTTATGAAATCGTTGCTGAAAATTATGAACATACGTTTGGTAATAAAAATTACAAACAACCTGCAACTGTTTCAGGAAAAGTTGTTTTAAAAATTAATATTTCTGAGTAATAGTTTTGGGTAAAAAGGAGATTGAAAAATCTCCTTTTTGCGTGCTTTAAACTGTTATAAAAGTTGTTTTTGTGATATAATAATTACATTAATTTAATTATCAAAAAGGAATTATGATATAATAAAATGTAATTTATGTTTTAGTTTTAGGAGGAAGAATTTGTTTGAAATAGTTTTAAATTCTTTGGAAGAATGTAATAATTTTTCTAAAAGATTTTCAAAAACATTAAAAAAGGGCGATGTAATCTCTTTGGTTGGAGATTTAGGAGCGGGTAAAACTACTTTTACTAAATTTTTAGGTGAAAGTTTGGGTATAAATGAGGACATAACTTCACCGACTTTTAACTTGGTCAATATGTATTCCGGAAAGTTTGAGTTTAATCATATGGATTTATATAGAATTGATTTTCCTGACGAGCTTTATCAGATAGACTATGAAAATTATTTTTATCCGGATGGAGTTACTATTATAGAATGGGCTGAAAAGGCGGGATATTTATTACCTAAAAATTTGGTTGAGGTTGAAATTTTAAAAATTTCCGAGAATTCAAGAAAAATTGTAATTAAAGGAAATAATAAAAGAGAATTAGAAATTATAGAGGAATTGTAATGAAAATTTTAGCGATAGATACTTCAACAACTCACAGCTCTTGTGCTGTTATGGAAGATGATTTTGTTGTTGGAGATTTTAGTATAAGTCAAAGTATGAGTCATAATGAAATTTTACTTGTTATGGTTGATGAAATGCTTAAAAAATTGAATATGGATATAGAAGAAATAGATTTGTTTGTAGCAGTTACGGGTCCCGGTTCTTTTACGGGTATCAGAATAGGCGTTACTACGATAAAAGCACTTGCTATGTCTTTAAACAAGCCGATAGTAGCTGTTAATACGCTTGAGGCTCTTTCTTTTGGAGTTTTTTCGGATAAAAAGAAAATTCCTTTGATTGATGCTAGAGGGGAGAGAGTTTATTATGGTGTTTACGAGGGTGTTTGTAATAAAAATATTGAACCTCCTGCGCTTTTAACTATTGATGAACTTTTGGAGGAATTTTCTGATAAAAATGAAAAATTTGTTTTTGTAGGGGATTGTATAAATTTATATAAAGATAGAATTTTGGAAAACAAAAATTTTGAAATAGCACCTGCTTGTTTAAACAGTTGCATTTCAAGGAATGCTTGTGTTATTGGAAAACAAAAATTTGAAAGTGGAGAAATTTCAGACTGTTTTACTCTTAGCCCTGAATATGTAAGACTTTCACAGGCACAAAGGGATTTGGAGAATAGGCAAAAATAAGATGATTTTATATAGATATGCAAATTCAAATGATATTTCGGATATTTTGTTATTAGATGAAGAAAATTTTTCGAATAATTTTGATGAAAAGTTTTATTTGGAATATATTGAAAGTAAAAAAGTTATAGTTGCAGAAAATTACGGGAAAATAGCGGGATATATTCTGTTTAATTGTGTTTTAGACGAGGCAGAGGTTTATAAAATAGTTGTGTCTAAAGATTTTAGAAAAAAACAGATAGCTTTTAAAATTATGGAGTTTTTTATAGAAGAATTAAGGTGTAATGTAAAAAAGATTTTTCTTGAAGTTAGAGAAAGTAATATTCCGGCTATTAAATTGTATGAAAAATGTGGATTTGTAAATATTAGAAAAATTGTTGATTATTATAGTAATCCAAAAGAAAATGGATATATGATGATAAAAGAGGTAGTGTAATGAATGATGTTAAGATTATGGCGATAGAAAGCAGTTGTGATGAAACCAGTGTTGCCATTGTGAAAAATGGGAGAGAGGTTATTTCTAATGTGATTTCTTCCCAAATAGATATGCATAAGAGATTTGGAGGAGTTGTTCCTGAGGTTGCAAGTAGAATGCATTTAGAGGCGATTAATAATATAGTTAAAGAATCTTTAGAAAAAGCGAATATGACTCTAAATGATGTTGATGCCATAGCTGTAACAAAAGGTCCGGGACTTGTTGGAGCTTTGCTTGTTGGAATTTCAGAGGCGAAGGCTCTGTCTTATGCAACTAAAAAACCTTTAATTGGAGTTAATCATATGAAAGGGCATATTTGTGCAACTTTTATAACTCATAAGGAATTGGAACCTCCGTTCATTTGCCTTTTAGTTTCAGGTGGACATACTTATTTAGTAGATGTTAAAGATTATAATGATATGGAAGTTGTTGGAAAAACTATTGATGATGCTTGTGGAGAGGCTTATGACAAAGTTGCAAGATGCCTTGGTATGAATTATCCAGGAGGTCCTGAAGTTGAAAGACTTGCTAAACTTGGAAATGAAAATGCGATAGATTTTCCGAGGGTAATGTTAGATAAAGACAGCTATAATTTCAGTTTTAGTGGACTTAAAACGGCAGTATTAAACTATTTGAATAGCAAAAGACAAAAAGGTGAAGAAATTTCAAAAGAAGATGTATGTGCAAGTTTTCAAAGAGCGGTTTTTGACGTTTTAATTTATAAGACTGAGAAGTTATTAAAAGAGAAAAATTTAGATACAGTTGTTGTATCCGGAGGAGTTTCTGCAAACAATACACTTAGGGAAGAAATACAAAAAATGTGTAAAAAAAATAATTTTAAATCATATTTTCCTGATAAAATATTGTGTACAGACAATGCAGCTATGATTGCATCATCAGGTTATTATGAATATATATCAGGAACTAGAAGTGATTTGACATTAAATGTTGAGCCGAATTTAGAACTTTAAAAAATTTTTTAAAATTCTAAAAAAAGTATTGACAACTAAAAAAATAAAGTGTATAATATCCAAGTAACTGTTTGAGAGATGCTTTTCGGAAAGTAATTGATAAAAAAATCAAAAAAACTTTTTAAAAAGTGTTGACAAGTTAAAAGTTATGATGTATAATAATTAGGCAGTCGATTTTAACAGAGATTGATTGATAAGGCCCCATGGTCAAGCGGTTAAGACATCGCCCTTTCACGGCGGTAACCCGGGTTCGAATCCCGGTGGGGTCACCACTTTGTTTTTACAATTTAATATTTTAATTGGTTTATTGGTTTTTATTTGGGCGCATAGCTCAGTTGGGAGAGCATCTGCCTTACAAGCAGGGGGTCATAGGTTCGAGCCCTATTGTGCCCACCAAATACGGCCTGGTAGTTCAGTTGGTTAGAATGCTAGCCTGTCACGCTAGAGGTCGTGGGTTCGAGTCCCATCCAGGTCGCCAATATGCTGGTGTAGCTCAATTGGTAGAGCAACTGACTTGTAATCAGTAGGTTAGGGGTTCAAGTCCTCCCACCAGCTCCAATCTACTTTATAGTAGATTTTATGGAGGAGTTCCCGAGTGGCCAAAGGGGACGGACTGTAAATCCGTTAGCTGCGCTTTCAGTGGTTCGAATCCACTCTCCTCCACCAATTAAATATTTGTTAAGACCATAAAGTTTGAGAGTATATGCGGGTGTAGCTCAGTGGTAGAGCCCCAGCCTTCCAAGCTGGTTGCGAGGGTTCGATTCCCTTCACCCGCTCCATTTTGCACCTATAGCTCAGCTGGATAGAGCAACGGACTTCTAATCCGTGTGCCAGAGGTTCGAATCCTCTTAGGTGCGCCAACCTTTGGGGTATAGCCAAGTCGGTAAGGCACTAGACTTTGACTCTAGCATTCCGCAGGTTCGAGTCCTGCTACCCCAGCCAATTTTATGATTCATTAGCTCAGTCGGTAGAGCACCTGACTTTTAATCAGGGTGTCCGGGGTTCGAATCCCCGATGGATCACCATTCATGGAGAGGTATCGAAGTGGTCATAACGAGGCGGTCTTGAAAACCGTTTGGGTGCAAGCCCACGTGGGTTCGAATCCCACCCTCTCCGCCACAATGGAGAAATACTCAAGTGGCTGAAGAGGCTCCCCTGCTAAGGGAGTAGATCCTTTACGGGATGCGAGGGTTCAAATCCCTCTTTCTCCGCCAATAATTTGGGCCTTTAGCTCAGTTGGTTAGAGCGCCCGGCTCATAACCGGTAGGTCCCGGGTTCAAGTCCCTGAAGGCCCACCAAATTATCTCAAGATATTTCTATTTTAGAAATATCTATTATTTTATAGAGCTAAAATAAAGGATTTAATATTGTAGGGGTATAGTTTAACGGTAGAATGTCGGTCTCCAAAACCGCTGGTGAGGGTTCGATTCCTTCTACCCCTGCCATTTACATAAAGACTTGAAATTTAATAATTAATATATCCAGATAGCGATAAGTCGGTATAAGGAAGTGGCAAAAACAACGAAGTTGTTTTTAGGCAATGCCTTAGTCTAGTGCGAAGCACGAGAGAATGAGCTATCAAATGTAAAAATAAAAATTATATAAAAAGAAAACTTATTTAAAGAAAAAATTGAATATTATATGCCCAGATA